>JBCAZO010000201.1:0-5474 GCA_038532975.1 Pseudomonadota bacterium | reverse complement strand
ACGGACATCTGCCATCGCAAATCGCCGCGCGCCAATGGAACGGGCGTTCCTGCTTGTGGATGCTCAGCGACAAACCCGCTCAGATCATCGGTCCGGCAAATCCAGTTTGTTGGCCGCGGGCGTCCCGCAAACCGGTCCAGATCAAACCAGCGCGGATAGCCGCGCGCAGATGCATCTGGATCAATGCTGATAACCTCTAGGTAAAGCCCATCCTCCAGCCCAAGAAGTAAGTTATGCGTGCCGAAATGCGGGTGCTGCCCGCCGGGCAAAAGCGGCACGCCAAGCAGGTCTTCGGCATAGGCCCGACCGCTTTCGAGCGTTTCAGCGGCAATCGCGAAGTGATCCAGCACTATCATGTCTCAGCACTCTTTTTATTCGAGAGGTTCAGGGCAAAAGCACAATGGGCATTACGTCCCTTGTTTGCCACAACACGCCGCAATGCAAAGCAGATTTTCCAAACCTGCGCCAGTTTACCCGGAGAAAAGCCGCCAGATGGTCCAGACGGCGGCGAAGAGTGTCGGATAGAATGTGGCCGCAAAGCCAAAGGCGCGCAGCGGTGGTGAGAGGTGGTATCCCACCCAAAACAACAGCCGCGCCACGACAAATCCCAGCCCAAGCGCCAGAACCGTTCCCGCGCCCAGGAAAAAGCCGACCAGTGGCCAGATGCAAAGCGCCAGCACAACCTGTTCGAGTGTGTTTGTCAGCACAGCCTTATCTATCGCCGCGCCGCCGGTCAGCGGCTGACCGTCAATAGCCGTGTCATCTGCAAAACGCCGCTGCGCCAGCCTGGCAATCATCAGCATCAGCACCACACCGGGGCCGAAGACCGCGCCCATCAGCACCGGCTGAATCATTGCAATCGGCACAGGAATCTGAGCGCCAATCCACAACAGACCCACGGCCCAGAGCGCCCCGGCCGCCATTCCGGCAAGGATCATGCCGCGTTTTTGCCTCATGCAGCACGCGCCTCATGAATCAGCCGCAGGATATCTTGCGCGGCTTCCGGGATATTCGTGCCTGGCCCAAAGATCGCTTTGACCCCGGCCTTTTTCAGAAACTCGTAATCCTGCTGCGGGATCACCCCGCCACAAATCACGATAATATCACTGGCGTCTTTTTCCTTAAGCGCATTAATCAGTTGCGGTGCCAACGTTTTGTGTCCTGCGGCCTGGCTGGAAATGCCGATCACATGGACATCGTTGTCAATTGCATCCTGTGCCGCCTCATCCGGCGTCTGAAAGAGCGGCCCGACATCCACATCAAAACCGATATCGGCAAAGGCGGTGGCAATGACCTTGGCCCCGCGGTCATGCCCGTCCTGGCCCATCTTGACCACCAGCATCCGGGGTCTGCGCCCTTCGGCATCCGCGAAATCCTCGACCGATTTCTGAATAGCGGCAAAGCCCTCATCGCCCTCGTAGGCCGCGCCATATACCCCGGCTAGCGTTTTCACTTCGGCGCGGTGCCGGCCGAATTCCTTTTCCAAAGCCATACTGATCTCTCCCACTGATGCCCGTGCCCGTGCGGCCTCAACCGCGCCTTCAAGAAGATTGCCGCCCTCTTTTGCTCGATGCGTGAGCGCGTCCAAAGCGGCCCGACAGGCGGCCTCATCCCGGCTGGCGCGGATTTTTTCCAGCCGCGCGATCTGGTTGTCACGCACGACCGAGTTGTCGATGTCCAGAATGTCGATCGGGTCTTCCTTGTCCTTGCGGTATTTGTTGACCCCGACGATCACTTCGTCACCCCGGTCGATCATCGCCTGCCGCTTGGCCGCTGATTCCTCGATCCGGAGCTTGGGCATGCCAGAGGCCACCGCCTTGGTCATGCCGCCCATCTCTTCAACCTCTTCCATCAGCGCCCAGGCCTTCTCAGCCAGCTCTGCGGTCAGGCTCTCGACATAGTAAGAGCCCGCTAGCGGATCGACCACATTGGTCACGCCGGTCTCTTCCTGCAACACAAGTTGCGTGTTCCGGGCAATCCGCGCTGAGAAGTCAGTGGGCAGCGCGATGGCCTCATCCAGCGCGTTGGTATGCAAAGACTGCGTGCCGCCCAGCACCGCGCTCATCGCCTCATAGGCGGTGCGGATGACGTTGTTATAGGGGTCCTGCTCCTGCAGGCTGACACCGGAGGTCTGGCAATGGGTGCGCAACATTTTGGAGCGCTCATTCTGGGCGCCGAACTCTGTCATGATACGGTGCCACAGCAGGCGCGCGGCGCGCAATTTGGCGGCCTCCATGAAGAAATTCATGCCGATGGCAAAGAAGAAACTCAGCCGACCTGCGAATTTATCGACATCCATGCCTGCCTCGATGGCGGCGCGCACATATTCGCGCCCATCGGCCAGAGTATAGGCCAGCTCCTGTACCAGGTTCGCCCCCGCCTCCTGCATATGATAGCCCGAAATGCTGATCGAGTTGAATTTGGGCATCTCGTTGGCGGTGTATTCAATAATGTCCGAGACGATTCGCATCGAGGGTTCCGGCGGGTAGATGTAGGTGTTGCGCACCATGAACTCTTTGAGGATATCATTCTGAATGGTGCCGCTCAGAACGCTGCGGTCATGCCCCTGCTCTTCACCGGCGACAATGAAACTGGCCAGAACCGGGATCACCGCGCCATTCATCGTCATGGAGACCGACACCTGATCAAGCGGGATGCCGTCAAAGAGGATTTTCATGTCCTCCACACTGTCGATGGCCACGCCTGCCTTGCCCACATCGCCCTCAACACGCGGGTGGTCGCTGTCATATCCACGATGCGTGGCCAGATCGAAGGCGACTGAGACGCCCTGCTGTCCTGCTGCCAGGTTACGTCGGTAAAAGGCGTTGGATTCCTCGGCCGTGGAAAAGCCTGCATATTGCCGGATCGTCCAGGGGCGCCCGGCATACATCGTCGCCTTCACGCCGCGCGTAAACGGCGCCTGCCCCGGGATCGTGCCGAGGTGATCGAGCGATCCAAGATCATCCTCCGTGTAAAGCGGCTTGACCGCGATACCCTCAAGCGTATTCCACGTCAGATCCTCAAGCGGACGTCCGCGCAGCTCTTTTTCAGCAATCTCACGCCAGGCGTCTGTTTTCTTTCCCATGGTGTCGTCCTCTGGTCATCTCGGCCCCGTGCGGCTCAAACCGCTTTCTGTCAGGCCATGTTTCCTCTGTCAGTGTTGCCAAACCTTCCGCTCCGGCGCGCAGCCAGAAGAAGTCATCGGCATAAGCCTCGCGCAATGCGCTGACCTGTTCGGTGTCAAACGGGTGCCAGCGCCCCGTGCCGTCCGGCAAAAGGCCACTGTCGCCGCCTCTTTCGTCTATGATTTTACGCAGAACGGGTAGCTCCGGACTCCGGTTGAGGCATTCTCGTGCCGCGCGTCGCGGGACGTCGGTCAAGCCAGTCACGGCCTTAAGACGCGCCTCGGGCAGACCGCCGAATGTCTCGTAGGGCAGCACGTTGATTGCCACATCAGGCAGCGCGCAGGCCAAATCAGTGATCACATCACGCCAGGTGCGTGTGTTCCGGCTCAGATGACGCAGGATGCGTGCCGATGGCAGCCTATGACCACGTGCCACAGCAAAGGCCAGCGACGAGGCCCAATAGGTATCCTGGCTCCGGATCGACAGCGACACGGACGCTATCCGCCCGTCGAATACCTCATAAAACCGGGCCATGCGTTCGCCAATCGCCGCATAGAGCCGTTCATCCCGCAAGTTGCGACGTGCCGCACCGATCATGTTTTCGTCAGTGACAAGCACCATCTTGGCACCCGTCGCCGCGGCCTCAGCCAGGTTCAGCGCGATGCGGGACTTGGCGCGCCGCAACTGCTCAGCGGGTGATTGACGCCCCTCCACAGGAACCACACCGGTCAACAACCCGCCACGTGTTTGGTTCGGGCCCCAGACAATCAGACCCGATTTGCGCAAAACCTCTGCGTTTTCCGACAAATAGTGCTGAAAGCTTGTATTTGCCGTTCGATGTGCGCCCAGATGAAGCCTAATTTCCATAGCCAAGCACCCCTTTCCCACCGTGGTTGCCAAACCAAAGTTATGTGTATTGAATTCGCACCATTTTGTGCTGGAATTCCTCACCGGGGGCTTAAAGTTAAATTTTTCTCGACCTGCGATGCATTCTGTCGTCGCATTTTCTTTCTGTACGCCTATATTTTTGGGGACAGGAGACCCCATGCTAAGAGCGATAATCACGTCTTTTCTGATACTTACAGCGGGAAGCTTATCCGCTGATGAGAGCGCAGAAACATCGAAAACCACGCCATCGGAGATCATTTTTCCCGGTGAAAGTGTGGATTTGAGTGAATTTGTATGGAAAAACAGGCCACTTGTTGTGTTTGCCGATAGTCCAGAGGATCCGCGATTCATCCAGCAAATGGCCTTTTTGAACGAAGGCCTTGATGATTTGCGCGAACGTGACGTGATTATATTGACGGATCCGAACAAAGATAGCGGTTCCGCTTTGCGCGAACAGTTGCATCCGCGAGGCTTTATGCTGGCGCTGATAGGCAAAGACGGGCGGATATTCCTGCGTAAGCCACTGCCGTGGGATGTGCGCGAAATCACCCGGGCCATCGACAAACTGCCCACACGGCAACAGGAGGTTCGCGACCGGCGCGGCGGAAGCTGAACCAACGCTATCATTCGCCTGACCCCATCGCCACAACCAGCACCCGATTGGGACGATCCAGCAGCATCACCGCGCCTTCTTCGCTGTGATACGCCAAAACCGCCTCGGACCGGGTCAATAGACGCCGGAACTCTGCCGCCAGATCCCCTTCCAAACACTCGCGTGCCTCCAATGCGGCACGCCGCATGGCCATGCCGACAGGGCGATCCGTATTGGCCGCTTGTCGCATCGCTTCATCGGGTGACAATGCCGGATCATCCACAGCAGCCACACCAAACCGCGGCAAGGCGCGCAGCATCGACCCAAGATCATGTTCCACCGGAAGACCCGATGCAGGCGTGTCATCCTTGACCAAGAACGCCCCCGCGGCACAGCCCTGCTCTGAGGCAAAGGCCAGTGTGTCGCCCAGGGTGAACCAGGCCGAGAGCCTGTCACGCATGGATGCTTCATCATCCCGCGCACAGCCCATAAGGACAGACGCACCAGCCAAAAGTGCCGGAAAGATATGCCGCTCGGCGCAAGGCATCGATGGTTATTCGAACTCCATAATGACGTCATCCACAGCCAGGCTATCGCCCGGACCGGCGTTGATCTTCGACACGACGCCCTTCTTCTCAGCGCGCAGGATGTTTTCCATCTTCATCGCCTCCACAGTGCAGAGCGCCTGTCCCTCCTGAACCTCATCGCCCTCGGCCACGTTCACCGTGACAATCAGGCCCGGCATGGGGCAGAGCAGCATTTTCGATGTATCAGGCGGGAGTTTCTCGGGCATTAACGTGGCCAGTTCGGCCTGACGCGGGGTGCGCACATGCACTTTGATATCCGCGCCGCGGTTGCGAATGCGGAAC
>JBCAZO010000200.1:0-5489 GCA_038532975.1 Pseudomonadota bacterium | reverse complement strand
CCGGCAAAGCCGTCACTCGTCGCTGCTCTTGCAGGCAGCTAAAACATCCGGCCGAAGGCTGACCTGTCTCTGGCCAAACCATGCTTGAAAACACAGAAACTCAAAGGAACCAAGCCATGCAACAGGTTCATGCCTTTCCAACGCTCTCGAGCCCTTTGGCCACCGCGTCGGCCTATGCCAATGGATATCGTGAGAACAAAACCAATCTGCATCCCACGGCTTCTTTGGCCGAATTGCGCAAATCCTTTGGCGGAGACCTTCCCGCCAAAGGTCAACCTGGCGAAGATGTCATCGCCGAGCTGATCCAAGCCGCTGAGCCCGGTCTTGTTGGCAACACGCAAGCCGGGTTTCACGCCTGGGTTATGGGTGGGTCAAACATCACCGGCGTCGCAGCAGACTGGCTAACCTCAATCTGGGGGCAAAATGCAGGTATCTACAAATGCTCCCCCGCAGCGGCGACAGCCGAAGAAGTAGCCTGCGGCTGGCTTTTGGATGTCCTGGACTTGCCACGTGATGCTTCTGTCGGCCTGACCACAGGGGCCACTATGGCGGGTTTCATCGGATTGGCCGCTGCGCGAGGTGAGGTGTTGCGACGAGCGGGGTACGACCTGGCCGAAACAGGACTTCAATATGCCCCGCCTGTTCAGGTGTTCCTGTCCGCAGACACACATGTATCAAACCTCGCCGCCTTGCGGTTCCTTGGTTTTGGACAACGCAACATCGTTGAGGTTCCAGCCGATGACCAAGGTCGTATGGATGTCACTGCGCTTGCCGACAAAATGGCAACCAGCCGGGCACCCAAAATTATTCTGGCGACCGCTGGACACATAAACTCTGGCGCATTCGATGACTTTCCCGCCCTTGCGGATTTGGCAAAGCTGCATGGCGCTTGGTTGCATGTTGATGCAGCCTTCGGGCTGTGGGCGCGCGCCAGCGTCACAACAAGGTACATGACCAAGGGCATCGAACGGGCAGACAGTTGGTCAACCGATGGGCATAAATGGCTCCAAATGCCTTTTGATGCTGGCTTTGCCATTGTCCGTGACCGCGATGCACATCGCCGCGCGATGGATATAACTGCGAGCTATCTATCCGAGGCACCGGAAGGCGGGCGTGATGCAACGCAATTCAACCCCGAACTGTCTCGCCGCGCACGCGGGTTTTCTGCCTGGGCCACGTTCAAGTCGCTTGGTCGTGATGGGATCGCCGATATGGTTCACAATCATTGCGCCTGCGCCAGTCTTCTTGCGCATAAGCTGCGGCGGATCCCCGGCATTCGCATTCTCAACGATGTAATTTTGAACCAACTCGTCGCGGTGTTCGATCCGGGGCAAGGTCAGGAGGCCGCCGACCGCGCAACCAAGCGTATGGAAGAGGCGCTCAACGAAGATGGCCAACATTTCTTTCAAACAGCGCAGTGGCGCGGACAACGGGTCTTGCGAATTTCAATCATCAATCAAGAGACAGGCCCCCGACATATGTCTGCTCTGGCCCAAAAGATCGAAAAGCTCTGGAGTCATATCCGAGCCTAGAGCGGCCACCACTCACGCGTGCCGCTCCTTGACCCGCCGGGCCTTGCCCGGCGGGTTTTTGGGTTCGGGTACCCCTTACTTTGTAAACTTTTCCGGTTTTGAAACATTTGAAACACCAAAGCACTTAAGGCGACCAAAAGCTGAAACATCAAAGGCTTAGAACAAGTGTACTCCCGATGCAGGGACGCCAATCCTCCCATTGATGACTTTGCATCGACCCGTCACTAATGCCCATGAGGGCAAGACCTTAAGACTAAAAGGAAGATGAAAATGAATACCTTCGCAGAACATACAACCCTGCCAATGTCGATGGATGAGCGTAACCTCGTGTCGCTGGTGACGCGGATCAAAGCACTCGCCAAAGCAGGTCACAAAAACGGCCGCACCAAAGTTGCACGGATGATCCGGCTGCCCATGGCCCAGCCTTCCCGCCGAGACGGCTGGATCGTGTGAACACCTTAGGAGGAACCAAAATGGCTCGCTTTAGAAACTCCAACCGCATTGCTGCACATGAAATGGCAAACGTTCATTCCGTGAACATGCGTAACCGCAGAAAACCTGTGGCCCCAACGCCATTGTTCCAAAGACTTCGGTACGATCACGCAATGATCTGAGCGTAAGGCATCAGCATGAAAACCCAACAAAAGCTCTTTGTCTGACCGCACTTTACATCGCTTTCAGACAAAGGGCCTCAAAACTCTGGGTAGCGTCAAACATTGACCGGTCCGAACATTCCTGCATTAATCCAACGGGTCTGACCCCAATAACTTGCCAAAGTCAGATAGGACTTGATCGAACTATGGAAAAATCTCTTTTTGACAAGTACGGCGGCTTTTCCACCGTCAGCAAAATTGTCCTCACACTTTACGACCGCTTACTGGAAGATGACGATGTTGGCCCATTTTTTGATGATGTCGACCTCTCACGCCTGATTGACCACCAGACCAAGTTCGTATCGTCCTTAATGGGTGGTCCAGCGTCATTCACCGATGATCATATTGAGCGCGCCCATCGCGGCATGCAAATCGAAGATCATCAATTTGACCGTTTGAAGGAAATCGTCGAACAGGTGCTGTCCGATTTTGAAGTCGAAGAAACCGACATCGGCACTATCGTTGGCGCGTTTGAAGCGCGGCGCGACATCCTGATTGAGAAACCGAATGTCAATTGAAGCCATCAACGAGCAGCTCCTGCGCGCCATCGGCGTTGGTGTGGCGTTGGTTGATCTTGAAGACCTATCTTTTCCTTTCCGCAATGACACTTTCAATGAATGGTTCGGCGAACCGGATGCGGCCACAAGTCTGAGCGATCTTTTCCCTGATTTGGACCTGCAAGCGCTTCAGACCGATATGCAGAGCGGTGGTCGCACGACGACCGAAGCGTCCTTTAAACTACGTCGGCGCACCATGACGGTCGCCTTGGAATTCAATCTGGCGGAGAATGCCAGCGAAAATATCGCGGTTCTTGTCTGTCAGAACATCACCCGGATCAAAGAACTAGAATCAATGATCGATTCCTACTCCATGATGGTGGAACGCAACACGCACGAAATCAAACGCGAGAAAGAGCAAGTCGAGAAACTCTTGCTCAACATGATGCCTCGTTCTGCGTATGAGGAGTACAAAACGTTTGGAGTTGTCTCACCACGCCTGTTTGATCCCGTCTCTGTGCTTGCTCTCGACTTTGTTGCTTTTGATGAACAGCTTACACAGCATGACCCCGGTGTGATCGTCAGCGAACTGAATGACATCTACAGTGCATTTGACCGCATCGGAGCGCAGTTTTCCTGTCAACGCATCCGGACAAATGGTGATAGTTATGTTGCCGTGTCGGGTGTACCCGACCCAAACCAGGATCATGCCATGGCTGTGGCTAATTCCGGTGTACGCTTTCTGCGCTATCTAGCCCGGCGCAACGAGTCGCATCCGATCAAGTGGTCCGCCCGCATTGGAGTAGCATCCGGTTCAGTCATCGGATCAGTCGTTGGCACTCAGAACTACATCTACGACGTCTTTGGCCCGACCGTCGGCGCTGCAGTGCATCACCGATCCATGGCAGCTGGCATGACCATTGCCACCGATACGGCATTCGCCGATATTGTTGCTGAAAAGTTTGGGACTGAGGCATCCAAAGACGGCACGCATGTTCTAATGCGCGACTTGGCGGAAAGCGCCTAGAGGGCGTGTTTTATGGCCTTTGACCCCCAAAATGGAAAATCCGATGCCGGTTTATCGGCCTTTCGTGAAGTCATAGAAAAATTAGATCACGGCGTTGCTATTTTCGATGAAGATGGAAATCTGACATTAGCCAACGGCAGCCTCCGAAAAATGTATCCCAACCTCGCAGATATGCTCAAACCTGGGTTGCCATGGTCGATCTTTCTGCGAGAGGCGCTCAGCCGAGGGGCAATGCCTGTTCCTGTGGCAAAACGTCTGGATGAAATTGAATCCTCACTCGATCTCAATAGCCCCGCCCGCGATCCAGTTCTGATGCCATCAGCAGGTGGTCAATCTTACGCATTGAATTTGGCAGCCACATCCGATGGAGGATTTTCGCTCACCCAATCGAACACCCAGGATCAATCCAAGGAAATTGACGCCGCACGTGAGGCCGAATCCCTCTTACGCAAGGTGCTGGAGGCGTGTCCAACAAGTCTTACGATGTCGCGGGTGACAGATGGTCAGGTGATCTATCGCTCACCAGCAGCCACTGAGCTTTTGGGCACTTCAAAAAGCAGCTTTTCGCATTTCGCCCAGCCCGAAGAGCGCGCCGATTTCATCACGGCTCTGTTGCCAGATGCGCACGTAGACAACATGCGCGTGACCGGCATCCGGGCAAATGGAGAGCACTTCCCTGCAGATCTCTCAGCACGCCTGATCGACTATCGCGGCGAGGACGTGATCGTTAGTAACACCGAAGATCTGACCAAGGAACTGGCTGTGCAGGCCGAACTTGACCGCCAAAGAGATCAACTGTTCCAGGCCGAAAAACTCTCTGCCTTGGGTGAGCTTTTGGCTGGTATTGCACACGAGCTGAACAACCCGCTCTCCATCATCGCAGGTAACGCAGAAATCCTGTATGAAGAGCTGGAAAATTCACCACAGGAACGACGTGTGGAAAAGCTTTCTCAGGCGGCGCAAAGGTGCATCCGGATCGTTCGGTCATTCTTGTCGCTGGCGCGCGAGGAGCCTCTTGATCTCAAGCCACTTCGGATATCTGACCTCGTCTCCAATGCCGTTGAGGCCGCAACGCAGGAAGCCGAAAAAGCCGGTGTCATTTTGAAAGTAGATCACTCGCAGCCGTGCTCAGAGGTCATGGCCGACGAGGTGCAACTTACACAGGTTCTTATCAATCTGTTGACCAATGGTGTACATGCGATCCGCGACGCGGGTGTTGGCAATCAGGTTTCCATCGGCTGGAGGTGTACAGGCAACGCGCTGCGTCTTCGCGTCGTGGACAATGGCCCCGGCATCCCAGATGACCTCAAAAGCCGCATCTTCGATCCGCTGTTCACAACCAAACAGGCAGGCAAAGGCACTGGTGTGGGTTTAGCTTATTGCCATCGGATCATCACGGCGCACAAAGGGCAGATTCACTTGGAAACCAGCAAAACCCAAGGAGCCACTTTTGTGTTTGAGCTGCCTTTGGTGCGCTGATATCCGCGACTGTGACCAAAAAAAGAGTGGCCCATAAGCTGCTCAGGTCGACATAAAAAACGTCAGAAAGATAAACGCACGGGACGCGCAACAACACACGCGCCCCGCACTTGGGAGAAGCCTGGACTTACTGCCAGGACTTGATCAACTCGTCATAGGATACGGTCTGAGGCTCTTCATCCTCATTCTCAAGCTTGGGATAAGGCGCACCCGGCTGATCGAACCAGTACTGCGGATCCTGTGGCTCGTTCATGACCGGGCCAAGGTCGCCCTGCACACCGGCGCGCTCCAGACGCTCAAG
>JBCAZO010000199.1:0-5498 GCA_038532975.1 Pseudomonadota bacterium | reverse complement strand
TGCGCAGCTTCGGTTGACCCCAAACAAGGGCGGGGGTAAACCCGGTGATGTATTCAAGAGAGCCATCTTGATGCGCAAACGGGTGCGCATGAAAGGAGCCACATCGTGGAAGAGATGCTGAGGGAGTACCTTCCGGTCCTTGTTCTTCTGGCCATTGCCATCGGTCTTGGAATTGTTCTGATCCTGGCGGCGGTTGTTCTGGCGGTTCGAAACCCCGACCCGGAAAAGGTGAGCGCCTATGAATGCGTGATCTGCCGCGATTACCACGTCACACACGCTCATCAACCCCACGCCGCCGCCAAAGGCATTGCCATGCACACGGCCAATCAGCGGCTTGGGCAGCGTGTTGAGCGCCTGCAGCATCTCAGCCAGCTTGCGCGCCTCGCGGCGACGTGTCTCAGTATCGGCTTCAAACTGATCCCGCATCCAGCCCAGATCACCACCGGCGCAAAAGGTCTTGCCCTTGGCCGCCAGCACCACGGCGCGCAGATCCGCGTCCCGCCCCAGGCCCCGCGCTGCATCGGCAAGCTCTGCAATCATCTGCCCCGACATGGCGTTGTGCTTGTCTTCCCGGGCGAGCCAGAGCGTCGCCACGCCCAGCGCATCGCGCTCAATCGCAATCGTGTCATACATCGCCCAACTCCTTGCCGGTGTCTCGCAGCCAGTCGCCATAAAGCCAGACCATCCGGTCCACGAACCAAACTTTGGGGCCCACGGCCAGCACCATGCCGAAAACTGTCCACCAAGGCTCCAGCCAGATCAACCCGATCACCAGAACGATAACCCCCGGCAGGCTGGCCCAGGCCAGACTATCGGCCCAGGCACGGTGATGGGCGGCCACTTCCTCTCGCCGGTTCAGGAACACCCGTTCGCCCAGCACACCGCGCGAGGCCCAGTTATCCAGATTGTCAGGCGGCGGGAAAGCCCGCGGATTGATCCAGGCCCAAGCCAGGACCATAGCGACAGGCAGAATGGCCCACCAACCCAGCAAGACGCGGCTCCAGATCGCCAGAACCAAAAGCGGCAGCACAGTAAACCGGGTATAGGCCGACATCGGATTGGCATGGCGCGCCCAGGTGGCGTCATCCATCGCCATCAGGCGTTCGGCTCCACGATAAAGCGCCTTCATGCGCCTGCCCCTTGGCGCATGGCCTGCGCCAGCTTTGCCGCTTCGTTCAGAACGTCCCGGTCCAGCCCGGTCTCATACCCCAGCGCAATAAGCCGGTCATGCACCGCCTCCGTGGCGACATTCCCCGCCGCCCCCGGCGCATAGGGGCAGCCGCCCAGACCGCCCACGGCTGCATCGAACACCCGCAGGCCATGCTCCAGCGCCACTTCGACATTCGCAATCGCGCGCCCTGATGTGTCGTGAAAATGCCCTGCCAGCTTCGTGGCGGGAATGGCTTGGGTCATCTCTGCCAGCATCGCATCGATCCGCTCGGGCGTGGCGCGGCCAATCGTGTCGCCGAGCGAAATCTCGTAGCACCCCATGTCTTGCAAGGCGCGCGCCACGCGCACCACTTCCGAAGGTGAAACAGGCCCATCATAGGGGCATTCGCTCACACAAGAGACATACCCGCGCACAGGCACACCCGCCGCGCGCGCCGCTTCAGCCACGGGCCGAAACCGCTCAAGGCTCTCGGCAATGGTGGCGTTGATATTGGCTTTGGAAAACCCTTCCGAGGCCGAGGCAAAAATCGCCACCTCATCGGCCTTTGCCGCCATCGCATCCTCAAAGCCCCGCATATTGGGCGTGAGCGCCGCGTAGGACACGCCAGGCACGCGCGTGATCCCGGCCAGAACCTCGGCAGAGCCCGCCATCTGCGGCACCCATTTGGGGCTGACGAAACTCGCCACCTCGATGCGCCGGAACCCCGCCCCGCTCAGGCAATCCACCAGCGCGATCTTGTCAGCCACGGCAATCTCACCCGTCTCATTCTGTAGCCCGTCCCGCGGCCCGACCTCAAAGATTTCAACGAATTCCGTCATGATGATCCCTCAGGCCGCCGCCTCCTCATCGTCCGCAAGCCGAACCAGCGCCGCACCGGCTTCAACCTGCGCGCCCTCTTGCGCCAGAACTTCGGCCACGACCCCGTCGCGCGGGGCCAGAAGGCTGTGCTCCATCTTCATCGCCTCCAGCACCGCCAGCCGGTCGCCCGCCTGCACCTCCTGCCCGGCCATGGCAAAAAGCGCCTTCAGGAGTCCCGGCATCGGGGCCTCAATGAGGCTGGCATGACCTGCCGCCTGCATGTCACGGTCGAGCGGGTCGACACGGTGAAACGCCAGCCCGTATTGCGCAAAAACCGTGATCAGATCGCCCGTGACCACCACCGGCGGGGCCACATCTCCGTTCAGCATCCAGCGGCCTGCTCTGCGGCGGGCCTCGACCGTGCCGCCGTTGATCTCGATATCATGCGCTGTGTCCGACAGACTGCGCAGGGTGGCGGTGATCTCTTCTTCACCATGGCGCAGAGCGATGCGCCGATTGAGTGGCTGCCACAGAGAAAAACCCAGTGCGCTGTCTTGAACTTGCAAAAGTTCCGCCGCCGCCAGCACCGCAAGAGCAATGTCTCGCGATGTGGGCATATGAACCTCAACAAGCGCATCAAGATCCCGCGCAATCAGCCCGGTATCCACCTCTCCGGCGGCAAAGCCTTGGTGCCGCGTGAGCGCGCCCAGAAAGGCCAGGTTCGTCACCGTGCCCGCGGCTTGCGTCTGCATCAAAGCCGCCGACAGCCGCTGCAACGCCACGGCGCGGGTGGGTCCATGGGTGGTGAGCTTGGCAATCATCGGATCATAAAACGGGCTGATCTCATCGCCGCTGCGCACGCCTGTGTCGGCCCGCACACCATCGGGGAAGCGCAGATGCGCCAAACGCCCCGTCGCGGGCAGGAACCCCTTGGGCACATCCTCGGCGTAAAGCCGCGCCTCGAAGGCATGGCCGGTGATGGACAGCTCGTCTTGTGTCTTCGGCAGGTCCTCGCCCGCCGCCACGCGAAGCTGCCATTCCACCAGATCGACGCCTGTGATCGCCTCTGTCACCGGATGCTCGACCTGAAGCCGCGTGTTCATCTCCATGAACCAGAACCCGTCCGGTCGCAGGCCATCAGAGCCATCGACGATGAACTCCACCGTTCCCGCGCCCTTGTAGCCAATCGCCTCTGCCGCGCGCACCGCCGCCGCGCCCATGGCGGCGCGCACCTCCTCAGTCATACCCGGTGCCGGGGCCTCTTCGATCACCTTCTGATGCCGCCGCTGCAGCGAACAGTCGCGTTCAAACAGATGCACCGCGCTCTGGCCATCGCCAAACACCTGCATCTCGATATGGCGCGGTTTTTCAACGAATTTCTCGATCAGTACGTCGTCATTGCCAAACGCGGTGCGCGCCTCGGCCTTGGCGCTTTCCAGTGCGTTCACGAATTGATCGGCGGTATCCACCTTGCGCATCCCCTTGCCGCCACCGCCGGCCACGGCCTTAATGAGAACCGGGTAGCCGATCCGATCCGCCTCCAGTTCCAGATGCCCCGGGTCCTGACCTTGCCCGTGATAGCCGGGGACAACCGGCACACCGGCCTCCTCCATCAGCTTTTTGGCCGCGTCCTTCAGCCCCATGGCGCGAATGGCCCTCGCCGAGGGGCCGATGAAGGTCAGCCCAGCCGCCTCGACCGCCTCCACGAAGTCGGGGTTTTCCGACAGAAAGCCATAGCCCGGATGAATGGCCTGCGCGCCCGTGGCCTTTGCGGCCTCGATGATCACATCACCGCGCAGGTAACTCTCTGCCGGGGCCGCTCCGCCGATATGCACCGCCGCATCGGCCATCTCCACATGCCGCGCCGCCCGGTCAGCATCGGAATAAACCGCCACACACCGCACCCCCATCGCCTGCGCCGTTTCCATCACGCGACAGGCAATCTCGCCCCGGTTGGCAATCAGAATGGTGTTAAACATCGTTAAGCTCCAGAGTTCTCAAGCGGCACAAGACGCTCGAAGCGCCGCGCGTAAATCAGGTTGGGGCGCACCCCGTCGGCCCAGTAGACGATCAGTGGCAGGCTGATCGGGAACCAGAGCACAAGGTGCAGCCAGACCAGTTGCCGGGCACCCGGACGAAAGGCCCCAAGCGCATAGATCGTGGTCGCACTCAGGACGGAGAAAACCGCAAAGATCGTCCAGGTAAGCCAATAGCCGTCTGACAGGATTGCGTTGACCAGAACAAACGCCCATTGCGCGACCACATATCCGATGATCACCAACAAACCTCCCCGCAGCTGCGCGAGCGGGTGATTGACGGCAAACTCTGCGCCGATCTGCACCCATTCCCACTCCCGGATCGGCGTCCCCTTGGCCGCCAGCCGGGCGGCGCGGTCATATCCCCAAGGCGCGCCGATGCGCATCGCCATGGCGACAACCGCAAAAGCCAGAATGACCGCGACAAGCCCCCCGACCCACATTGCTGTCCACGCTGCCAGAAGATCGGCCACAAATACGATGAAGGCCAGCCACATCATCAGGGCAATGAACAAGGACGGATACTTTCCCGGCCATGCGGCCCAGATGAGCCAGCCGAGCGCAAGGCAGATAGCGGCGGCCAGAAGGCTTTTGGCCGTCATGGCAAATGCGCCCAGCACACCCCAAAAGACGCAGGGCGACACAAAAATGGCCCGCAGCAGCACAGATGATGGCTTGCTAAAATCAACCCGTCTTATGGGGCCTGAATGAGGACGCTCATCGCTCACCGCGCTACTCCCCTTTCTCCAGCCGCTTGCACCAGTTCACCCGCGCGCCGCCGTCATAGCGCACGGCCAGACCTTCGCGCGTGAGGATGTCGGCCACGTTTTCACCGCCCAGCTGCAACTCGGCCAGCAGCCGACCGTATTTGTCATGGCCCACACTGTCCATTTTCACCGGGCGCGCCTTGACCAGTTCGCGCAGCCGCGCGGTGGCCCTTGCGCCCAAGGCCGCTTCTGCCGCACAGCCCGGCTCTTTAGTTTCGGGCGTGTCCAGACCCACGATGCGCGCCGTCATGGTCTCGGACCCGCAATCAATCTCAACCGTGTCGCCGTCATAGACATAGCCCAGCCGGCATCCCCGTTCGCTCAGGTCATGCCAGGGGGCCAACCACTCTGCCAAACCGACAAGCGCAAGCAGTAAAAGCATCGTGTATCCGGCGGCGGTTGGGTCCATTTTCAAGCCACCACCTCATTGTGCGGGCCCACGGAGGCACCGACGTGATAACGACGTAATACCGACACGATACCGACACCCATTTTTCTACATCCGGAACACGCCAAAGCGGGTCTCCTCGATGGGGGCGCTGAGGGCGGCGCGCAGGCTGAGGGCCAGCACCTGACGCGACTTGCGCGGATCGATGATGCCGTCATCCCAAAGCCGGGCCGACGCATAGAGCGGGTGGCTTTGTTCTTCGAACATATCAATTGTCGGCTGTTTGAAGGCGGCCTCTTCCTCGGACGACCATGTGCCGCCCTTACGCTCAATCGCAT
>JBCAZO010000198.1:0-5503 GCA_038532975.1 Pseudomonadota bacterium | reverse complement strand
GATTTTGACCTGACCTTTTTCCGCTGCCCCAATAAAACCGCTGCTCATTGCCGGGGCTGAGCGACATGGAGCGGCGGAAAAAGGTCAGGTCAAAATCAAAGCTGCGCTCGCGCTCGGCATATTGCGCGCTGTCGATCGTCTCAACCGTCAGTGTGATGCCCAGCCGTTCCAGCGCGCGCGCATAGATTTCCATGTAGGCCGTGGCCTGTTGCAAAAGTCCGTCCTGCCGCAAGAGCACGGTCAGTTCCAGCGCGTCGCCACCCGCGTTTTTCAATTGGCCTTCCTGCACGGTCCATCCCGCCTCGGCCAGAAGGTCCGCCGCCTTGCGGATATTCGCGCGGTTGCGTTTGGAGCCGTCGCTTTGGGGCAGGGTGTAGCCCTCTAGCGCGCCGGGCAAGAGATCATCCTTCAGGGGGTCCAGCAATGCGCGCACGCGTCCCTCAGCGGGGCCTTCAAGCATACCCAATTCAGACCCCGAGAAATACGAGGTGATCCGGGGCTGACGTCCGCCGGTCAGGGCGTCATTGATGAATTCGAAATTGAACGCATGAATGAGAGCCTCACGCACCCGCCAGTCCTCCAGCGGCGCGCGGCGGGCGTTCATCACGAAGCCGGTCATGCCAGAAGGTTTGGCATGAGGAATTTCGCTTAGGGTGATCTCGCCATTTTGCGCTGCCGGAAAATCATATTGCGTGGCCCATTTCTCCGCGTTCAGTTCCCGGACATAGGACACCGCCTTGGCTTTGAATGCCTCTTTGAGCACGGTGTCGTCGCCGTAAAACTCAATCCGGATTTCATCGAAGTTGGACGTCCCGCGCCGCAGCGGCAGGTCCGCGCCCCAATAGTCGGGATTGCGTTTCAGCGTCACATGCCGCCCGGCCTCGAAATCGGCGACCATGTAGGGCGCGCTACCCAGGGGCACATCATTGATCGTGGCCTCGGCAAACTCCTTGCCCTCCCACTGCGCCTTTTTGAGAATCGGCCGCAGCCCGGCGATCAGCGCCAGCTCGCGATCCTCGCTGCTAAATGTCAGCCGAACGGAGTTCGGGCCGGTCGCCTCGATCCTGTCGACCTTCTGCATAAAGCTGCGATAGCGGCCATGGCCTTCGCGGCCCAAAGTCTCATAGGACCAGATCACATCCTCGACCGTGACCGGGCTTCCATCCGAGAATCTTGCCTCCGGGCGGAGGGTAAATTCCACCCATTCGCGATTCGGGCCGGTCTCGACCGATTCGGCCAAAAGACCGTAAAGCGTGAAGGGCTCGTCCCAGGAACGCCCCATCAGCGACTCGTGCGTAAGAAATCTTAACTGCCAGGGTGGCGTGCCCTTTTGCACAAAGGGGTTCAGGCTATCGAAACTGCCGACATTGCCCGTCACCAGCCGCCCACCCTTGGGCGCGTCAGGGTTGGCATAGGGCAGAGATACGAAATCTGGGGGCAGGGCAGGATCACCATACATAGCTATGCCATGCATAGGTTCCGCGCGCAGCATGCCGCCAAGCGCGCAAAACACGAAAATACAGGCGATCAGACGCCCTTTGCTCAAGAAAAAATCTGGTGTCATATGGGCAACAATCCTGCTCAGCCCTTGTTTCTTTGGCTTTGAACGTAATTGCGCTTTTCCATGTTTTCAAACTTTTAGCTTGGATCAGAGAAATGAATTGCTTATAAAGGGGTTACTGCTCGATAGGTTTCTTGCCTGTATGAAACCTGCCTCAATAACTTAACGCCGGCTTCGTGCCGGCGTTTTTTTTGGCACCAGCCATTTCAAATCCAATTGCGTTTTCGTGAAGGCTTGACCGTTTCCTCTTCGCGCCATCTTGGTTAAGGCAGGTCAATCAAGATGAACACCGAGAGGATCGTCATGTCACTCAATATGTCTCTCAAAGGCAAAACCGCCGTTGTCACCGGATCAACCTCTGGCATCGGGCTTGGCATCGCCACGTCGCTGGCCGAAGCCGGGGCGCGGATCATCCTGAACGGTCGCGTCGCGCGAGATGCATGCGAGGAATGCGCCGAGAAAATCCGCCAGGACACCGGGGCAGAGGTCGAATTCATCGCCGCCGATATGGGCGATCCCGAGGCGTGCCATGCGCTGATTGAAAAGGCGGGCGGATGCGATATCCTCGTCAACAACGCGGGCGTGCAGCATGTGGCGGGTATCCCGGACTTTCCGGTGGATAAGTGGAACCTGATCCTGGCCGTCAATCTCAGCTCGGCCTTTCACACCACATCCGCCGCCCTGCCGCATATGCGCAAACGCGGCTGGGGCAGGGTGGTCAACATCGCCAGCGCCCATGGCCTGACCGCCAGCCCCTATAAATCGGCCTATGTGGCGGCGAAACATGGCATGGTGGGATTGACCAAGGTCACAGCGTTAGAGACCGCCGAAGAACCCATCACCTGCAACGCCGTGTGCCCCGGCTATGTGATGACTCCGCTGGTGGAAAAACAGATCCCCGACACGATGGAAAAATATGGAATGGACCGCGAAACCGTGATCCGCGAGGTGATCCTGGAACGCCAGCCCTCGAAACAGATGGCCTCGGTCGAACAGATGGGCGGGACGGCCGTGTTCCTCTGTTCCCCCGCGGCTGAGCAGATCACAGGGACCACGATCAGCGTCGATGGCGGCTGGACGGCGCTTTGATTGGACTGATGGACGGCAGCTGAGCGGACAAAGTGGACGTTGCGCACATTCCGCCTTCACAGTAGTTTCTGAACATAATGGCTAGTTCAGACACAGAGTCTCTCGTTCTCTATTTCACGCCAGACACCTGCGCGTTGGCTTCACTAGTTGTGTGCTATGATGCTGGGATTGAGCCAAAGATCAACTACGTAGACTTTGCATCTTCGCAGCAACGGTCAGTTGACTACGTTTCCATAAATCCAAAAGCGCGTGTTCCTGCCCTAAGCAATGGAAACAGCGTCCTGACAGAGACACCGGCGATCCTCACCTATTTGGCACAAGCACATCCTGAAGCAAACCTGTTGCCAAAGGACGCATGGGCACTTGCACAAGTGCAATCCTTCAACGCATACCTGTGTTCAACGTTGCACGTCGCACATGCACACAGGATGCGAGGATACCGTTGGGTCGATGGCAGAGAGCACGAAGAAGCTATGCGCCGAAAGGTCCCAGAGGCGATGACTGCTTGTTATAGCTACATCGAAAAGCATGTTTTTGAGGGGCCATTTGTGTTCGGTGACGAATATACGATTTGCGATCCCTACCTTTTCACAATCGCACAGTGGATGGAGCCGGATGGTGTTGATCCGAACTTTTTTCCTGATTTGTCGAGGCACCGAGCACTCATGTCCTCAAGACCCAGTGTCAAGCGCGCGCTCGCTGTCGAACGAAGTTTTGCTGTCCGACAGGCCTGATCAGTACAAAGAATATTCGAAAGAGTTGTCTGCTTCGGACTCAAACCCGCCATTCCCCAAAACAACCCAAGTCCTACCCCTGACCGTCCGTCTCCGCGCCGTTCTTCCCGTTCTGACCCGGGTAAACCAGCCCGGCTGAGATCACCAGTTTGGCGGCGTCTTCGATGGTCATATCAAGCTCGATCACGTCTTCCTTGGGGAAGAAAAGCAAAAAGCCCGAGGTTGGGTTCGGGGTGGTGGGGACAAAGACGCTGACCATCTGACCGCTGGTTTCGGCCTTGGCCAGGATCTCGCCCTTGGTGTCGGTCGAGATAAAGCCAATCGCCCAGATGCCCTTGCGCGGGTACTGGATGAGACAGGCTTTCTCAAAACTGCGTTCGGATTGCTGAAAGACCGTCTCGGCGATCTGCTTCACGCCCGAATAGATCGAGCGCACCACCGGCATCCGGTCCACCAGGCTTTCGGCATAGCTGATCAGGGACTTGCCGATCAGCCCCTTGGCGATCCACCCTACGAAAATGGTGAAGAGCAGAAAGACGATGACACCCACACCGCGGATGTTGATCTTGACCCAGCCTTCATCATCCGGGCGCGTATTGCCCAGGAACCATCGGTTGATCAGGTTTTCCGGCTGATAGGCATCCGGCACGAAGGGCAGGACAAATCCGTCCACCCATCCAATCAGCGACCAGATGAGCCACACGGTCAGGCCAACCGGCGCAATCACGATGATGCCGGTCAGGAAACTCGTGCGCAGCCCGGCAAAACGGCCGGGTTTCTTTGGGTGCGGTGGTTCTTCGTCAAACGGGGTATTCATGTTGTCCCAGCCCAGTCACAGACGACCGAAACCTAAGCGCTTTGATCTGACCTCACAATGCAGATGTTTGCGATTCAGGGGCTTGAGGCCTGATTTTTCAGAGAAATGGCAATTTTTCCGGCAAGCCGGGCGTTGTTTTCAATCAGCGCGATATTGGCGGCAAGGGTCCGACCATTGGTCAACTCATTCAGCCGGGCCAGAAGGTAGGGCGTGACGGCCTTGCCTTTGATACCCCGTGCCTCTGCCTCGGCGTTGGCTCGTGTGATGAGAGGTTCAAGCTCTATGTGCGGAATGGAGGCCGCCTTGGGCAGCGGATTGGCGACAAGCTGACCCCCCGGAAGGCCAAGCGCGGCACGCATCAGATGCGCCCGCGCGATTTCCTCTGGGCTGTCCAAGCGCAGCGGTGCAGTCAGATCAGAACTCTCCGACCAGAAGGCGGGCAGGGCCGATTGCCCATGGGCAATTACTGTAACCCCAAGTGATTCAAGGATTTCTAGAGTCTTGGGCAGGTCAAGAATGGCCTTGGCTCCAGCGCAGACAACGGTCACGGGCGTCTGCGCCAGCTCTTGCAGGTCGGCGGAAATATCAAAGCTGTTTTCCGCACCGCGGTGCACGCCGCCAATGCCGCCCGTGGCAAAGACCGCGATGCCGGCCAGATGCGCGGCGATCATCGTGGCGGCCACGGTGGTCGAGCCTGAGCCGCCTTGCGCAAGGCAAACGGCCAAATCCGCGCGGCTCAGCTTGGCCACGTCATCAGCCCGCGCCAACATTTCAAGATCGTCCTCGGTCAGGCCAATCCTCAACTCCCCGTCAATTACGGCGATGGTTGCCGGAATCGCCCCTTCTTCGCGCACCGCATCCTGCACGCGCCAGACGGTTTCAAGGTTTTGCGGAAAGGGCATCCCGTGGGTGATGATCGTGCTTTCCAGCGCCACCAGAGGCGCGCTGCGGGCGCGGGCATCGGCCACTTCGGGCGAAAAGGCGAGGGGCAGGGTGGTCATAGGCATGTGATGCCGAGGGATGACGCGCATTGCAATGGTTTTGCTGGACCCGTGCCGAAATGCTGTCACATTGGGGGCAGGAGGCGCGTTGCGTTGAAGCTTGTTTCGATCATCACCCCGTTGCTTTTGACCGCTCAGGTCGCCTTGGGCTGCGACACCGATCTTGATCCTATCGATCAGGCGTTGCGCAGCGGCACGCCGCTCATCCTCGACCGCGCCAAGTGCCAGCAAAGCCTGGAGCTTTCAGGAACCACCAAAGACACGTGCTACTGGACCTACGACTATCGCGCTCCTGAGGCAG
>JBCAZO010000197.1:0-5504 GCA_038532975.1 Pseudomonadota bacterium | reverse complement strand
CACCCGCCAGAGGTCCGGGAAACTCAGCAATGGAATCTGGCACAACTGGTAGGCCAAAGCTGTCAAACCGCGCAGGGTTTCCCGGACCTCTGGCGGGTGTGCTTGCCGGACTCGACTGGGCGGCAGGGCAAGGCGCGGACAGCGTGATCAGCGTGGCGGCGGATACGCCGTTTTTTCCGACCGATCTGGTCTCGGTTCTTCGAAAGAAGGCCGAAGGTATGGCGCATCCGCTGGTTTTAGCAGCGACACCTCGGGGCGAAGAAAAGACCAAATCCATGAGCCGCTCGGGCCTGATCCGCCATCCCACTTTTGGCCTTTGGCCTGTCGCTTTACGGGACGATCTGCGCTCCGCTCTGACAGAGGGCTTGCGCAAGGTGGTGCTCTGGACCGAAAAGCATGGGGGCCGAGAGGCGGTTTTTTCGGATGATGGGGATCCGTTTTTTAATGTGAACACGCCTGAGGATCTTGCACAGGCGCAGGTGATGCTGGGGGAGCAAGCATGAGGGTGTACGGCGTTGTGGGGTGGAAGAACGCGGGCAAAACTGGATTGATGGAGCGGCTCGTGGCCGAGATCACCGGGCGGGGCTATTCGGTGTCGACGGTCAAGCATGCACATCATTCCTTTGATGTGGACCATGAGGGCAAGGACAGCCATCGCCACCGTGTGGCCGGGGCCACCGAGGTGCTCTTGGCGTCGCGCAATCGCTTTGCGTTGATGCATGAGCTGCGTGACGAGGACGAGCCTACGCTTGAGATGTTGCTGGCTAAAATCGCGCCGGTCGATTTGGTTCTTATCGAGGGGTACAAACGGGACGCCCATCCCAAGGTTGAAGCGCATCGGCAGGAACCGGGCAATCCGCTCATTGCGCCGGATGATCCGACCATTCGGGCGGTGGCCAGTGATGTGAAGCTGGATCTGGACCGCCCGGTGTTTGATCTTGATGACACACGCGCGATTGCGGATTTCATTCTGGGCGATGTGGGTCTGGATGCGAGCGGACCGTGACCCGGTTTGACCGCATTGCAATTGTGGATTGGTCAGGGGGCAATGACACCGGGCCAAGACCCAAGAAAGATGCAATCTGGATGGGGTGCGCCGCGGAGGGTCAGGATGACCAGCCGATTTATCTGCGCAACAGGATTAAGGCAGAAGCAGCGATTGCGAGTCTCATTGAAGATGCTTTGGAGAAGGGCCAGTGGCTTTGTGTCGGATTTGATTTTCCGTTTGGGTTTCCAAAGGGGTTTGCCAAGGCGCTGACCGGCCAGGCGCATGTGTTTGCTGTGTGGGACTGGTTGGAAGAACGGATAGAGGACACGCCCAAGGCCAACAATCGGTTTGATGTGGCGGGTCAGATCAATGAAATGTTTTCGGGTGTTGGGCCGTTTTGGTTCAACGGCCTCAAGCGTGAGATTGCTCATCTGCCGCGGAAAGATACGCGAACGGGCCATGGCATGAAGAAGTGGCGGCAGGCCGAGAAAAACGCACCGGGTGCTTTCTCTTGCTGGCAGGTGGGCGGCGCGGGGGCTGTCGGCGGACAGGTTCTAATGGGGCTGCCGGTGCTGAACCGTTTGCGTCGGCAGTTTGAGGGGCATATCGCAATCTGGCCTTTTGAGCCCCTCGACCGGCCGATCAGCTTTGTTGAGATATGGCCGGGATTGATCAATCCGGTGGTCAAGGAGGCCGAAGCCAAGGGCGGCATTCGGGATGCCGAACAAGTGCGCCTGCTGGCGCGCGCTGTGTCGCGCTTGTCAGCTGATGATCTGGAGGCCATGCTGGACGTGGATGCCCCCGAGGAAGGATGGATCATGGGTCTTGGCCATGAGGACAAGCTGATTGTCGCCGCACAAGGCGCGTTGCAACCACCGCCTTTGAAGGACGACTGCTTTGCCCTGCCTGCTGGCGTCGACTGGACTCCGGTGGACGACGCACTTGAGATGTTGCGAGAGCGGCTAAGCCCAGTTGTCGGAACAACGTTGGTTGGCCTGCAAGATGGGCTGGGACGCGTGTTGGCTCAGGATGTTGTTGCCAAACGCTCTAACCCACCGCAAGCAAACACAGCAGTGGATGGTTATGGATTTGCCCATTCAAGCCTTGGCGAGGGCGATCAGGTTCTGCCGCTGGTGGATGGGCGCTCGGCGGCTGGGGTGCCGTTTGAGGGTAAGGTGCCCGAAGGCTTTGCTGTTCGCGTTTTGACCGGTGCAGCGCTGCCTTTCGGCGTGGACACGGTCATCCTCGAAGAAGATGTCACTTTGGGTTCTGGAGAAATCGCGTTTCGGGCCGGGATCAAGCCCGGCGCGAATACGCGCGAGGCGGGAGAAGATGTGATGGCCGGCTCGGTGATCCTGCCTCAAGGCAGATGCCTGACTCCGGCTGACTTGGCCTTGGCTTCGGCGACGGGGATTGCAGAACTGTCTGTTTACGAGCCGCTCAAAGTGGCCGTCATCTCGACGGGGGATGAGCTTGTGGACTCTGGCGAACCTGCGCGGGACGGTCAAATATACGATGCGAACCGGCCCATGCTTTTGGGACTGGCTAAGCAGTTTGGGTATCAGACAGTTGATCTTGGACGCATTGCGGATGATCGCGAAGCGTTGCGTACCGCATTGGACACAGCGGCAGATGCTGATGTCATCCTGACCTCCGGTGGGGCCTCGGCGGGGGATGAAGATCACGTCTCGGCCTTACTCAATGAAGCCGGAGCCATGGCGCAATGGCGAATTGCTCTGAAACCCGGTCGCCCGTTGGCACTCGGCATCTGGCAAGGCACACCGGTGTTCGGGCTGCCAGGCAATCCGGTAGCAGCGCTTGTGTGCACGTTGATTTTTGCGCGGCCTGCGATGCGGGTTTTGGCGGGGCAAGAGTGGGAAGATCCGCAGGGGTTCGACCTGCCAGCGGCGTTTGAGAAAACCAAGAAGCCGGGACGGCGCGAGTATCTGCGTGCGCGTGTGCGCGACGGCAAAGTCGAGGTGTTCAAATCCGAAGGATCGGGGCGCATCAGTGGTTTGAGCTGGGCCGATGGTTTGGTCGAATTGCCGGACGGCGCGGCGAAGATCACACAGGGCACGCCGGTGCGCTACATCCCGTTCAGTAGTTTTGACTGACGCGGCTACTTTTCGTCATAGCCCTTTTTCTGGGCTTGATAGAGCTGCGCATAAAGGCCCTTCTGCGCCAACAGATCCTCATGCTTGCCCTGTTCCACAAGCTGTCCGCCTTCGAGCACAAAAATCCGGTCCGCATGCGCGATTGAACTCAGCCTGTGGGCCACGATAATAGTCGTTTTACCTTTGGTCAGACGGTCCAGGGCAATCTTAATGCGCTCTTCTGTGGCCTGATCGAGGGCAGATGTGGCCTCATCCAAGAGCAGGATCGGCGCGTCGCGCAGGAACGCCCGAGCAATAGCGATGCGTTGTTTTTGACCGCCTGACAGTTGCGCGCCTTTGGGGCCAACGGGCGTGTCGCCGCGGCGGCGGACAAGATCGGCAATTTCGGCATTCTCGGCGGCTTGCCAGATCTCTTCTTCGGTGGCTTCGGGGTTCACATAGCGGATATTATCCCAGATCGAGGCGTTGAAGATCACGATGTCTTGCGCGACCACCGAAAACGCCCCGCGCAGGCGCGCGACCTGCAAATCGCGCACCGGCGTGTCGCCAAAGGTGATCTCACCCGATTGCACGTCATAGAGGCGGGAGAGCAGCGAAAGAATGGTGGTTTTCCCAGACCCGGTCGCACCAACAATGGCCGAGACATGGCCGCCTTTGAAACCCATGTTCAACCCGTCAAAGAGCGGCTGTTCGGGGTCATAGGAAAAGGTGATGTCCC
Organism: Pseudomonadota bacterium; assembly: GCA_038532975.1. GTDB lineage: Bacteria > Pseudomonadota > Alphaproteobacteria > Rhodobacterales > Rhodobacteraceae > Roseovarius. The sequence goes on along the minus strand of JBCAZO010000197.1, from coordinate 1,684 downwards.
TCAGGGTGATGTCGCCTTTGGTGTCAAATTCGGCTTTGGCCTCGGGAGCGTCATTGATACTGGGTGTTTCCGCATAGAGGGCGCGCACACGGTCCAGCAGCACGAGATTCGACTGCAACGCGCCAAAGAATTGAGCCAGAAGGCGTGCAGGGTCAAAGACCATGACCATGCCCAGAAGGAAGGTGATGATCGCCGCCCCATCGACATCGAAATTGGGGCTCAGCACCATGTAGCCGCCCCCGCCAATGACCAGCACATAGACAAAGGCCGAACTTAGGTCGATGGAGGGCAGGACAAGCGCCTGCGTGATCTGCACCCGGTTCATGAGTTGGCGTAGGGATTTCGTGCCTGCGAACAAGCGCTCTTTCTCAACTTCTTCCTGGCTGGCGATTTTGACGGTGCGCATGCCGTTCACCGTCTCTTCAATCCCGTTCATGTAATTGCCAAGGGCTTGCTCGGCTTCGGCCTGACCCTTCTTGACACGGTCAGAGACGAAATTCATCACCATGATGATGAAAGGCAGAACAATGACGGCAGAGGTGAAGAGAATCGGGTTTTTCCAAATGAGATAGCCAGAGACGACGATCACCGTGACGGCATCGCGGATAGCGTTTGCCACGCCGAGACCCACGAAAATGCCGATTTGCTGGGTTTGGGTAACAAGTTTCTGGATGATTTCGCCGGATTTGGTGCGCTCAAAATAGGCCAGATCGAGGGACATCAGATGTCCGATCAAATCGCTGCGCATCTCAAAAATTGCCTGGTTTGAGATTTTGACGGTGATCATCGGCGCGAGGAAAGACACGATGCCGCGCACTGTGAAAAGCAGGAAGACCACGATGCAGACCATGATCAGGTCGCGCATGGCGCCTGCCTCAAAAATCACGCGCAGACCACTTTCGGTCATCGCGAGGAATTGTTGGTAGACAAGCCCCTGAACCAGGATAAGCCCCAAAACAATCAGGAGTTTGCCCGAGTGCTTGCGCAGGTAGTTCCGCCAGAACCAGCGCAAGTTATCCTTATCCGCCTCCGAATAGAGCGGCTCGCGCTTGTTGGGTTTGGGCTCGCTCATAAAGGCGTGTTCCGGTTCGTTGCCATGTTCAAGGAGCCTATAGAGGGTTCTGGGACAAAGGTCAGCCCATGACGTGACATTGCTCTATCGCAAACCGTCCTCGCCCTTAACCTCCTCCACGGTCAGCCCGCCCATCCGGTCATGGATGCGCCCCCCGCGGCTCATGGCGAGCACAAAGAGCAACTCGTCCGAGCGTGGGCCATCGGGCAGGCCCACTTCCATTCCGTCAAAGTGGCTGCGCACATAGGCGGCGTTGATATGGCCCAAGGGCACGTCGATGCGCGTGCCTGGACCACCTTGTTTCATGGACGAGGGCACAATGGCTTTGGCCTCTCCCAGACGGGCGCGCATCGCATAGCCGCCGGGTACGTGCCAGAGGGCTGTGTGCTCCAGTTCTCCGGCCTCACCGGCCATGGCGGCTTTGCCGTAGCCGTCAATGCCCTCAAGCCCGCCCATGGCGTCGATGAGGCGGTCAGTCATGCTCAGGCCAAGCGGCTTGAGATCATCCATGGCAGATTGCAGGTCATCCAAATAGGCGCCTGCGAATGGGTTCCTGACCAGAGCCGCCAGAGCGGCACGACGGCGCGGTTTGTCGGCTATCGCACCACCATC
>JBCAZO010000196.1:0-5506 GCA_038532975.1 Pseudomonadota bacterium | reverse complement strand
CACGCGGGGATCGCGACGCAGATGGTGGTCGAGCGCGAGCTGATGGAAAATCAGGAACCCAGCCGCACCGAGATGGGCCGCGAGAAGTTTATCGAGCGGGTTTGGGAGCAAAAGGCCAAATCCGACTGGCAAAGCTAGGTAAGGAATCCAGAGCCTTACACCCCAAACTGTGTCTGACCTCCAGCCACGCTCCCACGCGAAATGCCAATACTCATATCCGTAGTAGAGCATCACTCCGACGATCACGATGGACAGGCTCAACGTGACCATTGCGAGAGCGAAGCGAGCTTTGAGCGGTAGCGCAAGGGGGATGAGATCGACATTCACGTGGCCCCTTAGGCGTTGCACATAGGGCAGACCGATAAGCGTGGCGGCGATGACAAGATAGATCACCGCCTCGGTTTGCCACACGGTTGATCCATTCAGCACAAACCGCACAAAGATCATCTGGCACGTGATCACAACCGCCGTCACAATCATTGCGGCCGAGCACCACCCGGCCAGAGTCGATATCGCAGCCACAGCGCGCAAAAAGAAGTTGTCACCGACGCGTGCAATCGCGGCGTTGCTTTGGCCAGCCATGGCTCACTCCTGCATCAGAATTGGGTGGGGCCGCGTCAGGCGGCCCCGCTCAGCCTTGGATCACTCGACCGAAAGGGCCATATCAAGCAATTCCTGACCGCCCGGTGTTTCCTCGACAAAGGCTTTATAGGACGTCTCCTGCGCCAGCGCACGCCAAGCATCGAACTCCTCAAGCGTCATGTTGGCGATCTCAACACCATTGTCAGCAAAGACCTTGGCCGACTCCGCGTCCTGTTTTTTTGCTTCCTCAAGGTAAAACGCCTCGGCCTTCTCAGCACCCGCCATGAGGGCGGCCTGCTGTTCTTCAGTCAGCCCTTCAAAGGTCGACTTGTTCATCAAGAGCGGCTGATACATGAACCACAGGGCAAAATCACTGGCCGGTGTATAACAGGCCACCTGTTCGTAGATGCGGTAGCTGACAAAAGACGAAGAGGATGTATTCGCCGCCGTCAGAACACCGGTCTGCATGGCGTTGTAAATCTCGGATGACGCCATGGAGGCAATAGATGCCCCTGCCCCGGCCAGCATCTGTTCGAACGCCTTGCCAGCTGCGCGGGTCTGTTGGCCTTTGACGTCTTCTGGGCTGGTTATGCACCCGTCTTTTCCGACAAAGCCGCCGGCGAGGTACCCGTGCACAAGCACCTTCACGTCATCTTCGGCCATAAGCTCTTCCAGCTTGCCCATGAATTCGCTTTCATTGAGGCGCGCGGCATGGTCGTGGTTCTTCACAAGGCCGGGCATCAGTGTGAGGTTGAATTCGGGACGTTGACCGCCTGCGTAGCTAAGTGGAAAAACCGTCATATCCAACTGGCCCCGGCTCAGAGGCTTGTATTGCTCTCGCGGTTTGAAGAGCGATTTGGACGGGAAAATCTTTATTTCCAGGTCTACGTCAGCCGCCGCCACTTCATTGGCAACGATTTCCGCCACCTTGTGACGGACATCAGATGTGGACCATTGGTGCGACAGTCTCAGCTCGGTGGCTTCGGCGGCCCATGTGCCTGCCAAAAGCGCGGTCGCCGCCACGGTGGCGGTGAACTTTATAGTCATTGCATTCCTCCCATTGCGCTTCCGATTCTTGATCGGACTGCTTTCAAGTTGCAGTGTGTGCGTTCAAAGTCAACGTTTTTGTATACAAGAATATGAATCTTGCGCACGAACATACTGCATGTTAAGTGCGAGATATGGAACGCAAGCGTGCAGACATCATCGCAGATGAGCTTGAAGGGCTGATTTTTGACGGCACATTTGCCGATGGCGAACGGCTGGATGAGGTTCAACTGTCTGAGCGTTTTGCAGTGTCTCGCACACCAATTCGTGAAGCTTTGCAGCGCCTTGCACAATCCGGCCTGGTTGAACAACTCCCCCGGCGTGGTGTCTTTGTGCGACAGCCCGGCCCCATTGAACTGATCGAGATGTTCGAGGTTATGGCCGAGTTGGAAGCCACCAGCGCCCGATTTGCGGCTTCGCGCATTTCTGATGATGCGCTGAAGGAACTCAACCAGACAAACGCACGTTGCAACGCGGCTGTCGAGGCGCAGGACACCGACGGGTATTACCGCGAAAACGAACAATTTCACGCCCTGCTCTATCGCCAATCGGGCAACCGGTTTCTGGAACAGGAATGCCTGCGCCTGCAACGGCGCTTGCAGCCCTTTCGGCGCGTTCAGCTCCGTCTACGGGGACGGCTCAGGCAATCCATGGCCGAACATGAAAGGATCGTTGCGGCCCTGGAGAACGGTGATGGAGACACGGCGGCCAACGAAATCCGCGCACATGTTGCGGTGCAAGGTGAGAAGTTCCACCACCTGATGAGTAGCCTGAAACCGGCAGCGGAGTAGCTCAGGGGTCTGACCTGCGCAAGTCTGCTTAAGTTTTCATCAGTTGACGGCAAATCCTCGCTGAAACCCGGGCAGCTTTCTGAGCCGACGCAATCTCGCCACTTTTCCAAAACATGTAAGCATACAAGGGGTTTGCCTAATTTCCCAAGGGTGCTGCCAATGAGTCTTTTTGACGTCGCACAGAGCAGAACGACGCGCCGATCACGGGTGTATTCCGGGCGGATCAAACGGTCCATCCTTGGCGCGGGACTGCGCCACCCCGCGATCTTTCTGCATCTGCCCAAATGCGGCGGTACATCTCTCTCTGAGGCGCTCTATGCCACGGTGCCGATCCACAAACGCGTGGGCGTGATTGATGCCCTCTCAACCCGGCGTGCCGCCTCCATCCTTGCCTTTGGCGAAAACGATGCCTGGCGATGTCATGACGATCTGGAGCATGGCCATCACACGTTTGACCTGCGTGAGCGGCTGCTGCTGACGCATGGGTGCTGGAACACGGACCTGATCCATGGCCATGTGCTTTTGACCGACCATGTACGCAAGCATCTCTTGGGCCGGTACAAGCTTTTGACGATCATGCGCGACCCGGTGGCGCGCGCGATCTCGAACTACCGCATGGCCGTCGCTGCGGGCATTGCCGATCCGAACCCCGATATCTGGCTGCAAAGCCCGATTGCCCGGGCGCATTGCACGACATATCTGCGGTATCTGTCGGGTCAGCACAGTGTAACGAAGGACGCCGAAACTGTCAGTTTGGTGCGCGCAACAGAGGCGCTGAAAGACTTCGCCCTGATTGGTTTTCTTGAGGATATTGAGAGCTTTGCGCGGGCCTTTGAAAGTATTTTTGGTGCTGCGCTGAGTTTGCACAAATACAATCAGGCCAAAGGCCCTGAGGTCACATTCACCTCGGCACAACAGGATCAGCTCTACGAGATGTGCGCGGCAGATGCCGCTCTCTACGCTCGTGCGAAAGAATTGAAAGAATTGCAGGACCATACCGATGAGTGAAGAAAAACGCGCCCTGCGCGTGGCCTATTTCACCCATGACTGGGGAGATGCGGCGATCAAGCGACGCGTGGCAGGATTTGCCCGTGACGGGATGGAAGTGTCCGGCTTTGCCAGCTATCGCGCAGATCCCGAGCGGCCCGATTGGGTGGTTTCCGATCTAGGCCAAACTTACGACAATGGGTATCTGCACCGTGCGCGCGCGGTTCTGCTCGGAGCAAAGGCGGCGCAAATCCCTGCTTTGGCGGAGGCTAATGTCATCGTCGCGCGCAATTTGGATATGTTGCTGACCGCTTTGCTTGCGCGGCGGCGCGCACGACTGCAAACCCCCGTGATTTATGAGTGCCTGGATATTCACCGGCTTGTAGCGCGTCAGGGTTCTGTTGGTCATCTCTTTCGCGCCGTGGAACGTCACGCCTTGCGGCAGTGCGCCGGGCACTGGGTGTCTTCACCAGCGTTCCTGACCGAGCATTTTGAACGATATTACCCAGACGCCAAGGGGGGTCAGCTTTTGGAAAATCGCTTGCAAGCACGGATTGACTCCCGGCCAAACGGGACGAAAGCCGTTGGTGAAAAGTTGCGAATTGGCTGGTTCGGCAATCTTCGGTGCGCGCGATCTCTCAGACTGTTGTGCAATCTTTCCAAAGAGTTTGACCATAGAGTTGAAGTGATCCTGCGCGGTTATCCCGCCGATGCCGAAATCCCTGACTTTCATCAAATCATCAATGCGCACCCGAACATGACCTTTTGTGGGCGCTATCAGTGGCCGGAGGAATTGAAAGCAATCTACGATCAGGTCGATGTCGTCTGGGCCGGAGATTTCATGGATGCGGGGCTGAACTCTCAATGGCTTTTGCCCAACCGTCTTTATGAAGGCGGATGGTATGGCTGCCCGCCAATCGCGCCGGCAGCCGCGCAAACTGGTCAATGGATCGCGGAGCATGAAAGCGGCTTTGTATTGGACGAACCTCTGGAAACGACCTTACCCGCATTTATCAAAGAGTTGTTGGCGCATCCAAACATGATCGCGACCGCGCGAGAGCGGCTCTTGGCGCTTCCGGAAGATGTGTTTGTCGAACCTCAAGGGACTTTGCGCAAGTTGGTCAAAGACGCGATCACCTCAGACACACCACGCCAGTCCGAGCATCCCTCTCCGTCCAAGGCTAGTATTGCGCCCTCGGTGTGAGTCGCACCAGACCTGCCATCACTCCAAGATGCATGACGCCCCGGCGCAGCCACCAAAGGCGGCGGGTTGCAAACCCTGCGGACACCAAAGCCAGGATTAGACAATAGGCCGCCTTCACCATCGCCAAAAACACGAGTTTTGGAAGCGCCCAAAGTCGGGCATCCCGGCGGCTTAATTCTCCAAACACATGCCCTGCATTAAAGCTGCGCCGCATGAGCCAGCTGGGGGTCATGCGGGCGGGAGCGACGTCTTCGAACACTTGCGCGGTTTCACAGATGCCCAACCGCGCGCCGGTTTGCCAAAGCCGGTGGAAATAGTCGGTGTCTTCTCCGCCGGTGCGTCCTTTGGCAATGTCAAAGCGCAGCGCACGGGTTGTGGCGGGTCGCATATCAACCAAAGCGTTGCAGGTATGGCCGGTGCGCACCTCGCCCTGTCGCAGAACGGGGCGATTGGAATGAAAATCGCCCTTGGCAATGTGCTTGGGGGCGTCTGGCGGATAGATGGCAATCGCAGGGCCAAATACTGCGCCATAGCTTTCTTGCCGCAGCGTTTCATACAGGTGCAAAAGCCAATTTGGATCGACAATCTCATCATCATCAATCCAAGCCACAAAATCCGCTTTGGACGCATCAAGACAGGCATTGCGCGCGATGGATATATTGCGCGCAGGTGCATGGATATACGTGATCTCAAATGGCAATTCGGTGTTGTCGATGATCGGGCGAGCACTTGGTCCGGTGTCGTTGTCAGCCACCAGAACACGCACCACCGAGCGGTTCGGCAAGTTTATTGCACGTAACGACTCCAGCGTTTTTGCAAGCTGCGCCCACGCCTTCGGGGCAAACTCAAACCGGGTGACGGCCACGATGGACCAGATGAGCATCGACATATGCAT
>JBCAZO010000195.1:0-5510 GCA_038532975.1 Pseudomonadota bacterium | reverse complement strand
TCAAGCGCGGCATGAAACTCACTCATGTGCGCACGAAGAAACCGATGGCGGTTTCAAACCCCGTTCTTTTCCTCGCCGCCGACCGGGAACTTGCCGAAGAGGCCTGGGCCGGTGATATCATTGGCATCCCCAACCATGGCCAACTGCGCATCGGCGACACCCTCACCGAGGGCGAGGCCCTGCGCGTCACCGGCATCCCCTCCTTCGCGCCAGAGCTTCTGCAAAACTGCCGAGCAGGCGATCCGATGAAGGCCAAGCATCTGGAAAAGGCGCTGATGCAATTCGCCGAGGAAGGCGCGGCCAAGGTCTTCAAGCCCACGCTTGGGTCGGGCTTTATCGTCGGCGTCGTGGGTCAATTGCAATTCGAAGTTCTGGGCAGCCGCATCGAGCTGGAATACGGGCTTCCCGTGCGCTTTGAGCAATCCCAATTCACCTCCGCCCGCTGGGTGCATGGCCCGCAGGAGGCGGTTGATGCCTTCGTTGCCGCCAACAAACAGCACATCGCGCTGGATAATGACGGCGACACCGTCTACCTCACCCGCCTGCAATGGGACATCGACCGCGTGGAGCGCGATTACCCGGAGGTGACATTGAGCGCGACGAAAGAGATGATGGTGTAGACACCTGAAACAGAGGCGGATCAATGGATACTGACGATCAAGTCTATCAGGGCGGTTTTTACTCAATTGTAAGATATTGTGAAAAGCGACAGGATTCATTCGACAATGCGACAGATATCCTACCTGCACCGGACAGCGATCTTTCTGGGTTTTTTGAGCGTGTAGTAACGGCCCCGGCCATTGCACCGCCAAGACGAAAAACAACAGATATTTACGAAAGAAACGATGGCTTCCGGGCACAATTGGCAGGAAAATCAGAAGCCTTGCTGTTGAACGCGATACTCATAGCCATCCTGCGTCGAACTGACCCCCCAGACAGCGCGTTGACGCTGTTTCTTCGTCTTTGGGCAGAGCATGGGAAACACTTGGTCAAAGACATGCCGGTCAGGTGGATGATATCCTCGGCCACAACGTTTGGCGAGCATGGCGCGACACATGCACAAAGGGCTTGCGGCATGGGGCTTTCAGTTCTGTTTGATATGATAAAACTTTATGAAAGTGAGCGCTCTTACTGCGGCATATCTGGTCGAAGACTGTTCAAAAACCAACAATCGGAAAAGTCCCACAGCATCGCTTTTGGCCTAAACAGATATTCGTTCAAAGGTGGTGACCTCGACAAAAACATGCTCGCCCGTCTTTGGAAACTCAGCGAAACAGACAACACCATCAGACCGCTGGCGCAAAAAATGTTGAGATTGGTCATGACAGACACCCGAACGGTTTTTGCACGCGTGCAACGCATGAAGGCATTGCGTGTTGAACGTCGCGCTGGACATCAGGAATGACCCTCCAAAACCGCGTCCAACCCACCGGTGACATCCTTGCTATCCCCAACCGCGGCACCCTTATGGGCAATCGCGGCATTCTGCACGACGATCACCAAAACCTCACCCAACGCCGTTGGCAGCATCCGCACTGGGTCACATGCGTGACCAAATACAAAGACTGGCACCGCAAAGTCATGCAGCCGCGCAACTATACCGAGCTCTTTTTCCTCGACGAACCCACGGCCCTTGCCGCTGGCCACCGGCCCTGCGGGCTTTGCCGCCATGGCGACTACACCCGGTTCAAAGCGCTCTTCAACGCCGCCAACGGCACCGAAACGCTCACCCAGATCGACCGCCTGATGCAGCGCGACCGGATCACACGCAGCCGCGCGCAGGTGCGTTACACCGCCCCTGCACCTGACCTGCCCGATGGCACGTTCGTCCTTCACCAGAACGAGCCGCACCTGCTCTGGCAAGATTATCTTCTGCTCTACACACCCGCAGGCTACACCGCCGCCCTGCCCCGTCCCGCTGGTCAGATCACCGTCCTAACCCCGGCCTGCACCGTGGCCACCCTGCGCCAGGGCTACCGGCCCACACCCCACACCTCTGTCGCATCGCATCTCTGATACCCGCTTCTTTCTTGTCACAAATAACCAGATGCCCGCCACCTGCCCCTTGCGCCGACACCAGACCTCTTTCACACTCCGCCCATGAGCAGGGATCCCACCTGGGGCGTGGTCGCGACCATCAAGGCCCCGGACACCGACATTCTGAGTTTCGCCGCATGGCACCTGGATCAAGGTGCGCAGAGGGTGCAGATTTATCTTGACGAGGACGCCCCCGACGCCCGCGCCGCCCTCAAAGCGCACCCAAAATGCCGGGTGATCGTCACCGATGCGCAATACTGGAAACGCCGCCGCCGTCACAAGGGCCGCCCCGAAAAACACCAGACCCGTCAGAGCCTGAACGCGACGCATTGCTACAAACGCGATCCTGAAGTGGACTGGCTTTTGCATTCTGACGTGGATGAGTTTTTGTGGCCCGTGGCCCCCTTGAAGGACCAACTGGCCAGTGTGCCCGACACCGCGCTCAGCGCACGTGTCAGGCCGATCGAGGCCATGGCTCCCGACCCGAAAGACCCACCAGAGCCCAATGCTTACTGGTGCAAAGCCTGTGCGCGCCTGCTGGCGCATCGCCGCGCGGATACCGAAGCTATCTATCCCAGCTATGGGTCTCATCTGAACGGTGGCTTTGTCAGCCATGTTGCAGGAAAGGTGTTTGTCCGCACCGGGCAGAAAGACGTTTCCTTGCGGATCCACAATGCCTTTCGCGCAGGTGAGATGGACCGCGAGCCTGTCGAATTGAGCCAGGCCAAGCTCGTGCATATGCATGCCCCGGATTGGGAGCATTGGAACGCGCATTACCGCTACCGGCTTCAGCACGGCTCGTATCGCGCCGACCTCAAACCCGCGCCGCAGCCTGATGGTGCAGGGCTAAACATGAACGCGTTTTTTGCCATGCTTGAATCCGAGGGCGGCGAGGATGCGTTGCGCCGGTTTTACCGCGACGTGTGCACCGCCACGCCGGAATTGCGCCAACGGCTGCAGGATCACGGACTCTTACACAAAATCACGCTTGATCTGGCTGCCTGTCGCGCACGGCATTTCCCAAATGCCGCGTGAATGTGCAAACTGTTACCAAAATGAGAACATTCGGCAGTTTTAGGTCAGCACTGTTCACATAACCACCCTGTGCATTGACCGTTTCGCGCCCTTCCGGTATGGCCCTGTCATGTGTCGGGCCTGTCCCGGCCAAGAGGATACGGCGGGCCAGGTGAGCGTCCGCAAATAGTGGACGTACATGACAAAATTTTCTGATCTGAATCTGAATCCCAAAGTTCTGAAGGCCATTGACGAGGCCGGATACGAAACCCCCACCCCCATTCAGGCTGGTGCCATACCGCCCGCGCTCGAAGGGCGCGATGTTTTGGGCATTGCGCAAACCGGCACCGGCAAAACGGCCAGCTTCACGCTGCCCATGCTATCGCTCTTGGCGCGGGGTCGTGCTCGAGCGCGCATGCCGCGCAGCCTTGTGCTCTGCCCCACGCGGGAACTCGCCGCCCAGGTGGCCGAGAATTTCGACACCTATTCCAAGCACCTGAAACTGACCAAAGCGCTGCTTATCGGCGGGGTGAGTTTCGGGGAACAGGACAAACTGATCGACAAGGGCGTTGATGTGCTGATTGCAACGCCAGGCCGCCTGCTCGACCATTTCGAACGCGGCAAGCTGCTTTTGACCGGGGTGCAGGTTATGGTGGTGGATGAGGCCGACCGGATGCTTGACATGGGCTTTATCCCTGATATCGAGCGCATCTTCAGCCTCACACCTTTCACCCGCCAGACGTTTTTCTTCTCGGCCACCATGGCACCCGAGATTGAGCGGATCACCAACACCTTCCTGCAGGCCCCGGCTCGTGTGGAAGTGGCCCGTCAGGCGACAGCCTCCGAGACCATCGAGCAAGGCGTGGCCATGTTCAAACCCTCGCGCCGCGAACGCGCCGACAGCGAAAAGCGCAAACTGCTGCGCGCTCTGATTGATGCCGAGGGCGAGGCCTGCACCAATGCGATCATCTTCTGCAACCGCAAGACGGATGTGGATATCGTCGCGAAATCGCTCAAGAAATACGGCTATGACGCGGCCCCCATCCATGGCGATCTCGACCAGAGCCAGCGCACGCGGACGCTGGATGGCTTCCGCAATGGCGAATTGCGTTTCCTTGTGGCCTCAGATGTGGCCGCGCGAGGGTTGGATGTTCCTGCAGTGAGCCATGTCTTTAACTTCGATGTGCCCGGCCATCCCGAAGACTATGTGCACCGCATCGGCCGGACGGGCCGTGCCGGGCGCGACGGCAAGGCGATCACGCTCTGCAACCCTCGCGACACCAAGGCGCTGGCCGCTGTGGAAGCGCTTATCCAGAAAGACATTCCCCGGCTGGAGAACCCGCTGAAGTCTGGCAAAGCGGAAGAAGAGGCCGCGCAGGAAGAGGCACCCAAAAAGCGCCGTTCCCGCAGCCGCAAGTCTGAGGACGCGCCAAAGGCGGAGCCTGAGACTGAAGTCGCTGAGACCGCTGAGGCGGAAGAGCCCCAAAAGCCCGCTCGCAAACCACGCGACAAGGGGGGCCGCGGCAAAGACAACAAGGTCGTTGGCATGGGCGACGACATGCCCAGCTTCATCGCCAAGAGTTTCGAAGAACGCATGGCCTCGTAGGGTGGGGTTTTGCTTCTAGGTCTCTGGAACTGAATGATGGACGACAATCTTCGGGCCCGTTTAGATAGACTAAAGCCTAGATTTTCGAGAATTTTTAAGAGTCATCTTTCTCCAAAAAACCAAGACTTTCCATATGATTACGTTGCTTTTCTAAAACATATTGGCTACGGCACTATTGGGGATGGCTTTTTTGAGATCTACAAACAACCTTTGCCCGCGGAACACATCTATGGTTCAGACTGCTCTGAGAGACTGAAGTCGATCAAACTATTTGGCGATGATTACAACGGGTATTGCGTGGGCTTTGATAGCCTAGACGAATGGGCAGTGGTTGAAGTCGACAAGATCACATATGAAGTAGAAAGACTCGCTGATAACTTCATTGATTTCATGGAAACAGATTTCCGAGTTAACCCTCAGGTTGATTAGCCGATAGCCTTGTAGGCCGGGGTTCACCCCCCACGATAGCCGGGGTGAACCCCGGCCTACCGCAAAACCCCAAACCTTACCAAAGCCTTAAACCGTTTCGCGCGCGAAACATTTGCGGACCGTAGGGTGGGGTTCACCCCACCTCTCCCTCAATCAATAAACGCATCCGCCCTGAGGCCTGCACGCTCCAGATGAATGGGCAGCACCCGGCCATAAAGCTGTTTGGTGCGTTCCGGCGCGCCGACCATGTCCGGCTCTTCCACATAGGAAAAGATCGCCACATAGCGCCGCGTCGGCCCTTTGAGCGGCGCCACGCGGTGCAGCGAATACCGTCCCCGGAAAAGTTGCAGGTCGCCGGGACGCAGCTCCAGCACCGTCACCTTGTCAGACGTACCATCGAGCACCCGCGCCACTTCTTCGAAAT
>JBCAZO010000194.1:0-5512 GCA_038532975.1 Pseudomonadota bacterium | reverse complement strand
CGCGGCACGGATGTGATCCTTGTCTCGTCCGGGTCTATTGCGCTTGGGCGCGGGGTGCTGAACCTTCCTGCCAAAGATCTGACACTGGAACAATCTCAAGCTGCGGCCGCCGTCGGGCAAATTCAGCTGGCCCGCGCCTATGCCGAAGCTTTGGCCGCGCATGACATCACCACCGCGCAGGTTCTGGTGACGCTGGAAGACAGCGCCGACCGGCGGCGCTATCTCAATTCGCGTGCCACTTTGGAGCAGCTACTTTCCTTGGGCGTGGTGCCCATTGTGAATGAGAACGACACGGTGGCCACGGATGAGATCCGCTATGGCGACAATGACCGGCTGGCCGCGCAGGTGGCAGTGACGGCAGGGGCCGATCAGCTTGTTTTGCTCAGCGATGTCGATGGGTTTTACTCTGGTCAGCCCGGCAAGGATATGGGGGCCAAACGCTTTGACGTGATTGACGAGATCACGCCCGAGATCGAGGCCATGGCCGGTGAGGCCGGATCGGGCCTCTCCAAGGGTGGCATGAAAACCAAGCTTCTGGCCGCGCGCACCGCCACGGCGGCGGGATGTGTCATGGCAATCACCCAAGGCGGCGTGCTCAACCCCATTCGCGCGCTGGAAGAGGGCGCGCCGGCCACATGGTTCAAAGCCCAGGGTGATCCGCAGCAAAAACGCAAGCAATGGATTGCCGCGATGAAGCCCAAGGGACGGGTTGTGGTGGATGCCGGTGCCGCCAAAGCGCTGCATGCCGGATCCAGCCTTCTGGTGGCTGGTATCACCGAGGTATCGGGGAATTTCAGGCGTGGTGATGCGGTGGAAGTGACGGGCATAAACGGCGCGAGCCTTGGCCAGGGGCTGACGCGCTATGACCATGCGGATGCGGCCAAGATCAAGGGGTTGCGCAGCGACGCGCTGGAGGTGGTTCTAGGCTATCCGCCGCGCGGGCCGCTCATTCACCGCGATGATATGGCCATTTAGCCTTGCCGCATGTTAATTTAGCCCAAACCACAAAGGCTGCTGCCATGAAAGACCTCGACAATATCCCCGCCCTGATGGACGAAATCGGCGCGCGTGCGAAAGCCGCCGCACGGGATCTGGCCGTGGCTCCGGCAGAGGTCAAGCAACAGGCTTTGGAGGCCGCCGCAGATGCGGTCTGGGATGGGCGCGCAGGGATCATTGCGGCCAATGCGCAGGATCTGGACTATGGCCGCGAAAAAGGCCTTTCAGACGCCATGATGGACCGTCTCATGCTGGATGAGGCGCGCATTCAGGGCATTTGTGACGGGCTGCGCGCTGTAGCGGCACAGGATGACCCTGTGGGCGAGGTGCTGGCCGAATGGGACCGGCCCAATGGTCTGCATATTAAGCGCGTACGCACGCCTTTGGGCGTCATTGGCGTCATCTACGAGTCGCGCCCAAACGTGACCGCCGATGCAGGGGCGCTTTGCCTGAAATCCGGTAATGCTGTGATCCTGCGCGGAGGCTCTGAAAGCTTTCATTCTTCCGGCGCGATTCACGCCTGCCTTGTAGAGGGGCTCAAAAAAGCGGGCCTGCCCGAAGATGCGGTTCAGCTGGTGCCCACACGAGACCGGGCAGCGGTTCAGGCGATGCTGACCATGACGGACACAATTGACGTGATTGTGCCCCGCGGCGGCAAGGGCCTTGTCGGGCTGGTGCAGCGCGAGGCGCGGGTGCCGGTTTTTGCCCATCTCGAAGGCATCGTGCATATCTATATCGACAAACACGCCGATCCGGAAAAGGCGCTCAAGGTGGTGATCAACGCCAAGACGCGGCGCACGGGCATTTGCGGCGCGGCTGAATGTCTTTTGGTGCATGAAGACGTGGTTGATACCATTGGTCAGGGTGTCATGCGCGCCCTGATGGACAAGGGCGTGGAGGTGCGCGCCGATGCGAGCCTGCAGAGCGTCGAGGGCACCAAACCCGCCTCAAAAGAGGATTGGGGCTTTGAATTTCTGGCCATGATCATGGCCGCGAAACAAGTGAAAGACGTCGATGAAGCCATTGAACATATTCAGAAATATGGATCAAATCACACCGACTGTATTATCACCGAAGACGACGCAACGGCGGACGCGTTTTTTTCGCGTTTGGACAGCGCGATCCTGATGCGCAACGCCTCAACCCAGTTCGCAGATGGCGGCGAGTTTGGCATGGGAGCCGAGATTGGCATCGCCACCGGCAAGATGCATGCGCGCGGCCCAGTGGGGGCCGCACAACTCACCAGCTTCAAATACCTTGTGACCGGGGATGGTGCGACGCGGGGGTGATACGAATTTCCGCGCTGGCCTCTGAGATCTGCGTTGAGCAGGCCATACCAATGCCCGGAAGCAGATCCGGCAGAATGGCAAATTGCACCGCAGCGGGTGTCAGGGATTGCCCCAGGTTTGACCCGTCAAGCAAGCTCCAGAGTTCGGGATCAGGTTTCAGCCGGTCGCCCTGAGCGCTGACGTTCCAGGTGCCGTTCTGTTCTGTAATTGTGATCTGACCGCCATATGGGATCGCCTGTTCAGCACAGAGTATGGCCAGCAATATGGCGCGCACCTGACTGCGCGGGTGCACGCCTTCGGGGAAGGGGCTGATTTGCAGACGCCCATCGGTCTGAAGGTCACGCAGAATCGCATTCACTTCTTCCGCGCCGGTCATCTGGTCCTCAGACGCCATGCCAAAGGCCAGCCGGAAAAACCGGATGCGCGCATTGGCATAGGTGACGCTTTGCGAAATGAGCGACATCTCGGGGCTTTGCGGCACGTTTGACAGTTGCATCAGCTCAAGCCCGTTATTCACCGCGCCCAGAGGGCTGATCAGGTCGTGGCAAATGCGCGAGCCTATCATCGTGGCCAGGCTGCTGGTATCATGCGACACGTCTCGTTCTCCTGTTCAAAGGCCATATCGATATGAGCGACCTCAATTCCATTCTGGAACCTGGTATGCTGGTCCAGCACCCCGGCCAGCCCGACTGGGGCACAGGGCAAGTCCAGTCGAATGTCGGAGGCAAGATCACGGTCAATTTTCCCGACGCGGGGAAGGTGGTCATCGATGGGACTCGGGTTGCTCTGTTGCCGGTCATCGAACCATAAGGTTGGTTAGAAAAGGATTAACACTCGTTAAAAGTGTGTATTAGTCACGAATGCTCGTCAATAGTGTTCTGTTGCGGAATAGGATGACCATGGGTTGCAGCCCTGCCGCGAATACCAGTAGAACGCCGCGAAAAGGAGCGTGACCCCAATGCTGTCTGATGCGGCGCAGTTCACTGTTCGGCTGGCTGAAAACGATGCCGATCTGCGTGCAGCACAACGCCTGCGGTATGATGTGTTCGTGGATGAACTTGGCGGCGACGGGCCTCTGGTCGATCACGACGCACGGTTGGAACAGGACCGGTTTGATCCTTTCTTCGATCATCTATTGTTGGCTGATGAAGCGCGTGATGGCGCGATTGTGGGTGTCTACAGGCTCTTGCGAGATGATCAGGCGGCGCAGGCGGGGCAATTTTATTCCGAAGATGAATATGACCTGAGCGTGCTTAAATCCTCTGGCCGGAAATGCATGGAATTGGGACGCTCATGCCTGGCGCAGGATTATCGCGGCGGGGCGGCAATGTATCACCTTTGGAACGGGCTGGCACGCTATGTGGCAGAGCATGAGGTTGAGATCCTCTTTGGCGTGGCCAGTTTTCACGGCACGGATGCCACAACGCTGGCACAGCCCTTATCGCTTTTGCATCATCGGCACCTCGCGCCAGAGAACCTGCGGGTGCGGGCGTTGGAGACGTCTTACCAAAGCATGAACCTGCTGCCTGAGACCAAGATCGACCGCCGTGCAGCGATGCTGGAGGTGCCTGCACTGATCAAAGCTTACCTGCGGCTTGGCGGCTTTGTCGGTGACGGCGCCTATGTGGACCATGCGTTCAACACGACCGACGTGTGCCTGATCATGGATACGAGCCGTCTGAGTGAGCGGCAGAAAAACATTTATTCCAAAGGTGTTGAAGAATGAACTTCACCTGGCAAGGTGAGGGGACACCTGAACCGGAGCGTATAGGCGCTCTGGGTCTTGTGCTGGTGATTTTGCGCGGCGTGACCATGATGCTTGTCTTGCTTCTAGGCATTGTTCTTACCCTCGTGCTTCGCCCCATTGAGGGGCTTATCTGGAAGGTGCGCCGCCCGCTGACGGCGCCGGTCACGCAAAATGTGTTTCGCATCGGGCTTTGGATTCTCGGTTTGCGGCGCAAAACCGTGGGGCGCCCCATGCAGGCCGGTGGCGCTGTGGTGGCAAATCATTCCTCGTGGCTTGACATCCTGGTGCTCAATGCCGGTCAGCGGATTGTCTTTGTGTCCAAAGCCGAAGTGGCGGGCTGGCCGGTGATCGGCTGGCTGGCGCGTCTGGTGGACACGGCTTTCATTCGACGCAATCGGCATGAGGCGCTGGCCCAGGCCGCAATGTTTCGCGCGCGGATGGAGCGGGGTCAGAAACTGCTTTTCTTTCCGGAAGGAACATCCACAGACGGAATGCGCGTTTTGCCATTTAAATCAACGCTTTTTGAGGCGTTCTTTGCTGATAGCCTGCGGGATATTGCGCATATTCAGCCGGTCACGGTGGTCTATCAGGCCCCCGATGGCGCGGCCGATCCGCGCTACTATGGCTGGTGGGGTGATATGGATCTCGGTCCACATGCGCTGCAGGTGCTTGCAACAGCGCGCCAGGGTCGAGTGAAGGTGATCTACCACCCGCCCGTGGCCGTGGCTGATTTTGACGGGCGCAAGTCTCTGGCGACACATCTGGAAGCCCAGGTACGGTCGGGAATGCCCCCGGCCCGGCAACTGGACCGGTAGGTGGGGATTACTGCATGGCGGCAATAAGGGCGGTCAGGGTCTCTGGCGGTCTGTCCTGACGCCAGATTTCATCGCCGATGCCAAAGAAATCGGTCATGGGCGTCAAGGTTTTGATCGTATCGCTATCAAGCGCCCCTTCGGCGACCACCGGGATTTCGATCATTTGCGACCACCACTCAAACAGCTCCGGGTCGGCCTGCGTGCCATCGCCAAGGGCCGAAACACCCGCAGGACCGAAGCTGACATAGTCAGCACCGGATTCAGCGGCGTTCATGCCGTCATGCCGCGAGGTGCCGCAAAAGGCCCCGACAATGGCATCGGCCCCAAGCGCCTTGCGTGCCTTGCGCACGGACCGCGCTCCATCGGTCAGATGCACGCCATCAAGGCCAAGTCGTTCGGCGAGGACAAAATGCGTGTCGATCACAAGCGCAACATCGCGCGCCGTGGTGATCTCCCGGCAGGCATCGGCGGCGCGACAGAGCGTGTCTTCATCATGGCTGGAAAGCGCCAGGCGCACACAGGCCACGTCATGCGCGTCCAGAACCTCGGCCAGCTGACCGGGAAAGCGACTCAGTTCAATTTCCGATGGTGTGATGAGGTAGAGGCGCGGTGGCTCTGGCTCGGCCATGGTTTTTGACTTTCAGCGCAACGATACGCAGAAAGTC
>JBCAZO010000193.1:0-5513 GCA_038532975.1 Pseudomonadota bacterium | reverse complement strand
CAGCCGCTGTCAGACCCACACCGTCCAGCGCTGAATGCACCGACAACGTGATGCGCGTCATGGGCATCTCAAGCGCTGGACGGTGTGGGTCTGACAGCGGCTGTGGCGACGGCTTTGGCCCGGGCGCATATTCCATGCAACATGGTGGCGGCCTACCATCATGATCATGCCTTTGTGCCGTCAGAACTGGCGGATCACGCGATGGAGGTGTTGCAGGAACTGGCAAAGGCAGGCACGTCATGATTGCGGTGCAAGGTTTCAAAGGCCAGAAGGTTGCGGTGCTGGGGCTGGGGCGCTCGGGGTTGTCGGCCGCCCGTGCGCTCAAGGCCGGAGGGGCAACGCCCATCTGCTGGGACGACAATCCCGGTGCTCGTGAGACTGCGCATGAAGAGGGGTTCGATGTTGCTCCACTGGGCCGGGCTGAGGATTATGAGGGCATCGCCAGTCTGATTGTCAGCCCCGGCATTCCGCATCTCTATCCGGAACCCAACAAGGCCGTGGTGGCGGCGCAAGAAGCTGGCGTGCCGGTGGACAATGACATTGGCCTCTTCTTTCGCTCTTTGGCAACGCGTGCCTGGGAGGGATTTGAGACCGCACCGCGGGTGATTGCCATCACCGGCTCAAACGGCAAATCCACGACATCGGCGCTGATCCACCACGTGCTCACCGAGGCCGGGCGGACGGCGCAGCTGGCCGGAAATATTGGCCGGGGTGTGCTGGATATCGACCCGCCGGAAGACGGTGGTGTGGTGGTGCTGGAGCTCAGCAGTTATCAGACCGAATTGGCGCGCGCGCTCACACCGGATGTGGCGGTGTTCACCAATCTCAGCCCCGATCATCTGGACCGCCACGGCGGGTTTGGCGGATATTTTGCCGCCAAGCGCAGGCTTTTTGCCGAAGGTGGCCCGGACCGGGCTATCATTGGCGTGGACGAAGCCGAGGGGCGCTTTTTGGCGGGGCAACTCTCAGAGGGTCCGGGCGATGACCGGGTGATCCGCGTGTCGGTTGATGCCAAACTGGATGGTCCTGGTTGGTCGGTCTTCGCGCGCAAGGGATTTTTGTCTGAATACCGAAAAGGACGGCAGGCGGCTTCAGTCGATCTGCGCCCGATCAAGGGCCTGCCGGGTGTGCACAACCATCAAAACGCCTGCGCCGCTTTTGCCGCATGTCGCGCGCTTGGGCTGGCACCGCGTCTCATCGAAGACGCGTTTCACACCTTTGCTGGTCTGCCGCACCGAAGCCAGATCGTCGCCGAGAAAGACGGTGTGACCTTCGTCAATGACAGCAAGGCCACGAATGTCGATTCCGCACTTATGGCGCTTCTGGCGTTTAAGAATATTCGCTGGATTTGTGGTGGGCTTGAGAAAGAGGGCGGGATTGCCGGGTTGAAACCTGGGCTTGTGAACGTAACCAAGGCCTATGTGATCGGGCGCGAGGCGGATGCCTTTGCGCTGCAACTGGGCGAAACCGAGGTTGAAACCTGCACCACCATGGCCCGCGCCGTGGCGCGCGCGATGGAGGAAGCTGAGCCGGGTGACACGGTTCTCTTGGCCCCAGCGGCGGCCAGTTTTGACCAATATGACAGCTTTGAAAAACGCGGCGAAGATTTCATCGCAGAGCTGCGCGCGCGCCTTTAAATGCCATGTCCCGGCGATAGACCGCGCGTTTTGGGTATTTTTAACAAGAAAGAAGCGCAATCCCGCCTTATAGGCGGTGCAAAAAGACTGGCCGAAAGACTTAAAATTCGATAAACTGTCCTGAACAGACCCCATAAGGGGCGTTTTGAGGCAGTGTTCGGCGGTTTTAGATGACAGAGATGGTGTATGGCACGGTTCCCGTCCGGGAAGTTGAGCCGATTCTTCCAAAATGGTGGCGGACCATTGATAAATGGTCGATGTCCTGTGTGCTGATGCTGTTTGGCGTTGGTTTGCTCTTGGGCTTCGCGGCCTCGCCGCCTTTGGCCGAGAAAAACGGGTTTGAGCCGTTTCATTACGTCCAGCGGCAAGCGGCCTTCGGATTTGTCGCTCTTTTGGCGATGGTGCTGACCTCGATGATGCGGCCCTCTTTGGTGCGGCGTTTGGCGATCCTTGGGTTTATTGCAGCCTTTGTGGCGCTGGCCTTTCTTCCGTTCTTCGGCACGGATTTTGGCAAAGGCGCTGTGCGTTGGTACAGCCTTGGCTTTGGGGCAATACAACCGTCTGAGTTTTTGAAACCCGGATTTGTCGTGGTCGCGGCCTGGCTTATCGCGGCGGGACAAGAGATCAACGGCCCGCCGGGCATGCGGATGAGTTTCATCCTCACGATCATGATTGTCCTGATGCTGGCCGTGCAACCTGATTTCGGGCAGGCCTGTCTGGTGCTCTTTGGATGGGGCGTGATGTATTTCGTGGCCGGGGCGCCGATTTTGCTCCTCGTGGTCATGGCGGCTCTGGTGGTAGGAGCCGGATCTTTGGCCTATTCGAATTCTGAGCATTTTGCGCGTCGGATCGACGGGTTTCTGTCGCCCGAGGTGGACCCCAATACACAGCTTGGCTTTGCGACAAACGCCATCCGCGAAGGCGGGTTCTTTGGGGTCGGCGTGGGCGAAGGATCGGTCAAATGGTCATTGCCCGATGCGCATACCGATTTCATCATCGCCGTGGCAGCCGAGGAATACGGGCTGGTGCTCGTGCTCTTCATCATCGCGCTTTACGCGACCATTGTTGTGCGTTCGCTCACCCGCCTGATGCGGGAACGCGACACGTTTATTCGTCTGGCTGGCACCGGTCTGGTCGCCATTCTTGGCGTGCAGGCGATGATCAACATGGGCGTCGCGGTGCGGCTTTTGCCCGCCAAGGGCATGACATTGCCGTTCGTAAGCTACGGTGGTTCCTCACTGGTGGCGATGGGGATTGCCGTGGGCATGCTCTTTGCCTTCACCCGTGCACGCCCTCAGGGCGAGATCAACGACATCCTGCGCGGACGGGTTCGGTGAGTGAGAGACAGCCTCTGTTGGTGATCGCCGCAGGCGGCACCGGCGGGCATATGTTTCCCGCGCAATCGCTGGCCGAGGTGATGCTGCGCCGGGGCTGGCGCGTGCGCTTGTCGACCGATGCGCGCGGCGCGCGCTACACTGGTGGTTTTCCCCACAGCATCGAGATCGAGCAGGTATCGTCCGCCACTTTTGCGCGCGGCGGTTTCATCAACAAACTTCTTGCCCCGCTGAACATCGCCGGTGGTGTGATTGGCGCGACGTTGCGCATGGCGCGGATGAAGCCGGATGTTGTGGTGGGCTTTGGTGGGTACCCCACTATCCCCGCACTGAGTGCCGCAACGATCCTGCGTCTGCCGAGGATGATCCATGAAGCCAATGGTGTGCCGGGGCGTGTGAACCGGCTCTTTGCTAGGCGGGTGAATAAGGTGGCCTGTGGGGTTTGGCCCACGACCTTGCCGGACGGCGCAGAGGCGGTGCATGTCGGTAATCCAGTGCGTTTGGCCGTGCTGGAGCGTGCAGGTGCGGGCTACATTCCTCCGGGCGATTATCCGATGTCGATCCTGGTGATCGGCGGCAGTCAGGGCGCGCGCATTCTGAGCGATGTGATCCCGCCTGCGATTGCGGCACTTCCGTCTGAGGTGGTGCGCAATATCCGCGTCAGCCACCAGGCGCGCGACGAAGATCAGGCGCGTGTGGCGCAGTTTTACGCCGATCATGGGATCAATGCGGATGTGGAACCGTTCTTTCGCGATCTGCCAAACCGGATGTCCGAAGCGCAACTGGTCATCAGCCGCGCAGGCGCCTCATCGGTGGCCGATATCTCGGTCATTGGGCGTCCCTCGATCCTGATCCCCTATGCCGCGGCGGCGGATGATCATCAGACCGCCAACGCCAAGGGGCTTTCGGGGGCAGGGGCCGCGATTGTCATTCCGGAATCGCGACTGGACATCGAAACAGTTTCAGAGCAGATAGCCACGGTGCTGAACTCGCCCGAGGGCGCGTTGCAGATGTCGCAGGCCGCGTTGAGCGTGGCCATGCCGAACGCGCCACAGCACCTGGCGGATATGGTAGAAGAACTTGCCAGGAGCAAAACGACATGAGGGACCTTTCGCTTGAAGGAGCCAAACCGATGAACGCAGCCACCAAGCTTCCGGGCGATGTGGGGCCAATCCACTTTGTGGGTATTGGCGGCATTGGCATGTCGGGCATTGCCGAGGTGCTCCTCAACCATGGCTATACTGTACAGGGATCGGACCTCAAACGCTCCAAGATCACAGACCGGCTTGAGGCGCAGGGGGCTACGATCTTTGAAGGTCAGGTGGCTGAAAATCTGGAGAATGCCGAGGTTGTTGTGATCTCAAGCGCGATCAAGCCGGGAAATGCTGAGCTGGATGAGGCGCGCAAGCTGGGTTTGCCGGTGGTGCGGCGCGCCGAAATGCTGGCGGAACTGATGCGGCTCAAATCCAACGTCGCGGTCGCGGGGACCCATGGCAAGACCACGACGACCACGATGGTCGCCGCGGTGCTGGACCACGGCAAATTTGATCCCACGGTGATCAATGGCGGCATCATCCATGCCTACGATTCCAACGCGCGTGTGGGGCAGGGCGAGTGGATGGTGGTGGAGGCCGATGAAAGCGACGGCACCTTCAACCGCCTGCCCGCGACGATTGCGATTGTCACCAATATCGACCCCGAGCATATGGAGCATTGGGGCACTGAGGAAAACCTGCATCAGGGGTTCTTGGATTTTGTGTCGAACATTCCGTTTTACGGACTGGCGATCTGCTGCACCGATGATCCGGATGTGCAGACGCTTGTGGGCAGGATCAGTGACCGGCGCGTTGTGACATTCGGGTTCAACGCTCAGGCCGATGTTCGGGCGGTGAATCTGACCTACAAGGCGGGCGTGGCGCATTTTGATATCGCACTTCAGGCCGAGGACAAAGTGATCAAGGGATGCAGCCTTCCGATGCCGGGGGACCACAACGTTTCCAACGCGCTGTCAGCTGTGGCAGTTGCGCGCGCGCTTGGTATGAAGCTCGATGAGATACGCGAGGCGCTGGCGGGTTTTGGCGGCGTGAACCGCCGGTTCACGCGTGTGGGCGAAGTCAACGGTGTGACCATCATCGACGATTATGGCCATCACCCGGTGGAAATTTCTGCCGTGCTCAAAGCGGCGCGGCAGGCTACCGAGGGCCGCATCATCGCGGTGCATCAGCCGCACCGGTACACGCGCCTGTCAAGCCTTTTTGACGATTTCTGCGCCTGTTTCAACGACGCCGATGTGGTGGCGATTGCCGAGGTCTTTGCCGCAGGCGAAGAGCCGATCAAAGGCGCAAGCCGTGATGATCTGGTGGAGGGGCTCATTCGCCATGGCCACCGTCATGCGCGCGCCATTCTCGGTGAAGATGATCTGGAGCGGCTGGTGCGGGAGCAGGCAAAACCCGGCGACATGGTCGTATGTCTCGGCGCCGGGACGATCAGCGCCTGGGCCAATGGGTTGCCGGAGCGGTTGAAGGGAGAGGCATGATGCCTC
>JBCAZO010000192.1:0-5537 GCA_038532975.1 Pseudomonadota bacterium | reverse complement strand
ATTTGAAATGCAGGTGATAGACCAAATCGAACCGGATAAGAGTGGTGAAAAGTCGCCAGTCAGCCTCGGTGATCCGATCCCCCATCAGGTAGCGCGACGTGGCCAGCCGCGCCTCAAGCCAGTCAAGCGTGTCAAACAACGGCACAACCCCCGCGCCATAGGCTTCCTGACTGGTCGCGAACCCAGCCTTATACACCCCGTTGTTCAGCGTGGAGTAGATCCGTTCATTCACCGGCTCAATCTCATCACGCATCTCTGAAGGCCAATAGTCATCCGTGTTCCCGGTGATCCCGTCAAAAGCCGAGTTTAACATCCGAATGATTTCTGAGGATTCGTTGGACACAATCGTCTCGCGCTCTTGGTCCCACAGGATCGGCACAGTCACCCGACCCGATGTATTTGGGTCAGCTTTGAGATAGACATCCCGGGCGAAGGGCAGGCCATACAGTCGATCGCCGGTTGCCCCTTCGTAATCCGCGGCAAAACTCCAGCCATCCGTCATCATATCCGGGTGCACGACAGACACCCCGATATGCTCTGCCAAACCTTTCAAAGCACGAAAGATCAATGTCCTGTGCGCCCAGGGACAGGCTAACGACACATAGAGATGATATCGACCACTCTCTGCCCTAAAGCCGCCTTTGCCAGATGATCCAGCCGATCCATCTGCCGTGATCCAGTTTCGATACCCGGCTGTGCTGCGTTTGAATGCGCCACCGGTGGATTTGGTATCATACCAGGTGTCATGCCAGACACCGTCTACCAGTTGTCCCATGCGTAATCTCCTTTGCGCTCGTACCTAAAGCGCCTCTCGCTCACTTGCATCCCCACAGCGTCGCGCACAGTCCGTGCACACCTGCACATGTCGCAATCCGCGCGTCCCGCGGCGATTCTCTATTTGCGCGCTGAACCGCGCGGTCCTATAGACGAACATGACGGTGCCCGATGCGGGCCGGAAAGGGGCATGCAGGATCGGCCGACCCAAACAGGGGGCCACGATGCATGATCGTCAGGGCGCTTTGAGTGGCGCGGCGTCTCCTTTCCGGATTGCACAACTGAACTGTTGCAACAAAGGAGTGTTTGCATGAAACGGCTCATTATCGCTTTGGTTCCGCTTTTCCCCGGAGTGGCGCAGGCGCATCCCGGTCATTTGGCCGAAGTGGCAGGCCACGGTCATTGGCTGGCCGCTGGTGCTCTGGCTGCCGCTGCTGCGCTCGCCCTCTGGGCAGCCAAGGGTCGCAAGGCAAAGGAAGAAGAGATCGAAGATATCTCAAATGAGTCCCCCGAAGACGAAGAGCCACAGGAGGCGTAAGCGCGATGAAAACCGGTGTGATGATCTGTGGCCACGGCTCGCGCAGTCAATCAGCGGTCGATGAATTTGCGACGCTGGCTGAGAAGCTGCCCGCCTTGCTGCCCTCGGACTGGGAAATGGAATACGGCTATCTTGAATTTGCCAACCCGGTCATTCGCGATGGCCTTGATAAGCTCCGCGAAAGAGGCTGCGAGCGTATCCTTGCCGTGCCGGGCATGCTCTTTGCCGCCATGCATTCCAAAAATGACATCCCCACAGTTCTGAACACCTATGCCACGAAACACGACCTCGACGTGCGCTATGGCCGTGAGTTGGGCGTTGATCCCAAGATGATTGCCGCCGCAGGAGGTCGTATCGAGGAAGCACTGGCCAAAGCGGATGCGGAACACGGCGAGATCAGCCGCCACGACACCTGTCTTGTAGTTATCGGCCGCGGCGCATCGGACCCCGACGCCAATTCCAACGTCGCCAAGATCGCGCGCCTCCTGCACGAGGGCATGGGGTTCGGCTGGTGCGAGGTGGGCTATTCTGGCGTGACTTTCCCGCTTGTAGAGCCCTGCCTGCAACACGTTGTGAAGCTGGGATACAAACGCGTGGTCGTCTTTCCCTATTTTCTCTTCTCTGGCATCCTTATTGACCGCATCTATGGCTTCACCGATCAGGTCGCGGCTGAATACCCTGAACAGCATTTCGTCAAAGCGGGTTATCTGGGCGACCACCCCAAAGTTCTGGAAACCTTTGCTGAACGCGTCCGCGAACAGGTAGGCACCGTGCCGCCGCCCAACTGCGGCACCTGCCAGTATCGTACGCAGATCCTCGCCATCGAGGGTCAGGATCCTCAAAAGATCACCCCCGCCCAACGTGCCATTCTGGCCGCCGAAAAAGGTGCGGGGCACCCTGCTTTTGGTGATGTGCCACCGCCCACTTGCGTGATGTGCAAATACCGCACCGCTGTGCTTGGCTTTGAGGGTGAAGTGGGCGCGGTGCAGGAAAGCCATCACCACCACGTGGAAGGCCAAGGCGCCAGCGCGCCGGGCTCCAATGTCGAAGATTGCAAACTCTGCGATACGTTCTGCACCGGCATGTGCCGTCTGGAAATGCAGGCGCATCATCACCACCATCATCACCATGACCAAGATCACCATCATGATCATGATCATCACCACCATAATCATGCCGAATATCCCCATGCCAAACACCCGCATGGCCCGGAAAGCGCGCGCAAGACCAAGGCCTGAACTGGCTTTCTTTTTGCGTCAAATATCCCCGCCGGAGGCCCCGATCTGACCTTGCGCCCTTATGAGAAAAACCCTTCGGCGATTTACGCTGAAAGCTTTGCCACTGTACGGCGCGAAGCCCGGCTGGAGCGTTTCGGTCCGGGGTTGGAGGCATTGGCGATCCGTCTCATCCATGCCTGCGGCATGATCGAGGTGGCGGACCGCTTGGTGTTCTCGGAAAACGCATATGAAGCAGGGCACGCGGCTTTGCAGGCGGGCAAACCCGTGCTTTGTGATTGCGAAATGGTCGGTGCGGGTATCATCCGGCGTTATCTCCCTGCACAGAACGAGGTGATTGTCACCCTCAACGACCCAAATGTGCCAGGTATCGCCGCAGGCATTGGCAACACTCGTTCTGCCGCGGCCGTGGAACTCTGGTGCGACCATCTCGATGGCGCGGTTGTGGCCATCGGCAACGCACCGACTGCGCTGTTTCATCTGTTGGAACTCCTCGATCAGGGCGCGCCGAAACCGGCGGTGATCCTTGGGTTCCCGGTGGGCTTTGTTGGCGCGGCGGAAAGTAAGGCGGAACTGGTCGCCAATCCACGTGGCTGTGACTACGTGGCTCTGCGAGGGCGGCGTGGCGGATCTGCTATGGCTTCGGCGGCGGTGAATGCACTGGCTGCAGGACTTCCAGAAGGGGATGCAAGATGAACAAGTCTTTTCAGAAAAGACTTGGCGAAACTTTTCAAAAAAGTTTCGGGCCATTTTATGTCTGATCCCTGGCTGCATATTGTGGGCATCGGCGAAGATGGGCTTGAGGGCCTGCTGCCTGCCACCCGCGCCGTGGTCGAAGCGGCAGAGGTTATCGTTGGCGGCGATCGGCACCACTCTCTTTCAGAGACCGTAAAAGCCGAACGCGTGGCTTGGCCCAGCCCATTTGACGCGCTCATCGACATGCTTCGTGGGTTTCAGGGCCGCCGCGTCGTAGTGCTGGCCACTGGCGACCCGCTCTGGTTTTCCGTGGGTGCGCGGATCGGGCGCGAAATCGACCCTGCTGAGATCACCTATCACCCCCAGCTTTCGGCCTTTCAACTCGCCGCCGCGCGTATGGGCTGGAGCTTGCCGGATGTGGAAACGCTTACCGTGCATGGTCGCCCCGTGGAGCAGATGATTGCGTTCATCCAGCCTGATGCGCGGCTGTTGATACTGACCACGGGGAAAGAGACACCTGCGCAGATTGCGCATTTTCTGACCGAACGAGGGTTCGGTGCGTCCAGGATGACCGTGCTGGCGGCCATGGGTGGCGCCGAGGAGCGCCGTTTCGAAGGCGTGGCGGAGAACTGGGCTCATACCGTGCCCGCCTTCAACACACTAGCCGTTGAGTGTATTGCAGCGCCCGACGCCGCACTATTACCACGCGTGCCGGGGCTGGCGGATGACCTGTTTCAGCATGACGGTACTATGACCAAGCAAGAGGTCCGCGCAGCCACTTTGGCCAAGCTGATGCCGATGCGTGGGGCACTGTTGTGGGATATTGGCACGGGTTGCGGGTCTGTCGCGGTCGAATGGATGCGCGGCGCGCGCTACGCGCGGGCCATCGGCATTGAACCACGCGCGGACCGTCGTGCGATGGCGGCGGCCAATGCACTCGCGCTGGGGGTGCCAAAATTGCAGCTCATAGACGGAAAGGTCCCTGCGGCACTTGAAGGTCTGGAACAGCCTGATGCCGTATTCATTGGCGGCGGTCTCAGCCCCGAGGTGTTTACCGCAGCCTGGAGCGCCCTGCGCCCCTTGGGGCGGTTTGTGGCCAACGCGGTCACATTGGAAAGCGAGGCGGTGCTTTTGGCGCTGCATAAACAGCATGGCGGGCAATTGGTGAAGCTTGCGGTGCATCGCGCCGAACCTGTAGGCGGATTGACCGGATGGCGACCCTTGATGCCAGTCACGCAGTGGAGCCTGGTGAAGCGATGAGAGGCGGCTGTTGGAGTATGAGTATTTTTGGAGTGGTGAAATCCGGGACATATTATGCCAGGTAAGCTTTATGGCATCGGGCTTGGTCCCGGCGATCCGGACCTGATGACGCTGAAGGCGCATCGGTTGATCTCAAATGCGCAGGTTGTGGCCTATCCAACGCTGGCCGGGGCTGATAGCTTTGCGCGTTCTATTGCGGGCGATGTTATACCCGTCGGTGCACGCGAGATTGTTATGGACGTGCCCATGACCACCGACCGCGCCCCGGCGCAGGCGGCTTATGACAATGGGGCGGCAGAGATTTCATCCGCGCTGGACGCCGGTCTTGATGTGATATGTCTCTGCGAGGGCGATCCGTTTTTTTATGGTTCGTTTATGTATCTCTTTGCCCGTTTGTCACAGCGCTATGACGTGGAGGTGGTGCCCGGTGTCACCTCGATCACCACCTGCGCCGCGCGCGCTGGTCTGCCTCTGGCGGCGCGCAATGAGCGGCTGACCGTGTTACCCGGCCCACTGCCCGAAGATGAGCTGCGCAACCGCATCGAAGGGGCCGAAAGTGTGGCGATCATGAAAGTGGGACGCCACCTGTCAAAGATACGCGGTGTCATCGACGCACTGGGCTTCACCCCAAAGGCGGTCTATGTCGAACGTGCCAGCCTGCCGGATGAGGTCGTGTGTCCGTTGGCGGAAGCACCGGAAAAGGCACCGTATTTCTCAATGATCCTGCTCACGAAAGGAGCCGATCCATGGCTGTGACTCCGGTTGTTCTGGCTCTGAGCCGATCGGGTGAAGACGTGGCGCACCGCGTGGCGGCTCTGTTGGGCGCTCAGGTGCATGGGCGTGAGGGCCGGGTGGAAATAGCCGACGCGTTTTTCCCCAATGCGCTCGATCATGTGCGGGATCTTTTTGCCGCAGGCGTTCCAGTTGTGGGGGTCTGTGCCAGTGGCATTCTGATCCGCGCAGTGGCGCCGGTTCTAAGCGACAAGACCAAAGAGCCGCCCGTCGTCTCGGTGAGCGATGATGGGGCCGTCGTG
>JBCAZO010000191.1:0-5544 GCA_038532975.1 Pseudomonadota bacterium | reverse complement strand
CAAGCGGTGGCGGGCTGGCCTATGCCGACGGTCGCCTCTATGTATCCTCCGGCTTTGGCACATTAACCGTTCTTGACGCACAAACCGGCGCTCAGATTTGGCAACAACGCTTGCGTGCCACAGGCTCAGGCAGCCCAAGTGTGGCCGGTGATCTTGTTTATGTCGTGGCCGGTGATGAACTTGCTTGGGCATTGGAGCGTGACACTGGCCGCATCCGCTGGCAGCTCTCGGCCTCGCCGGACATCAGAAATGTGATTGGCGCACCATCTCCGGCTGTGTCGGACAAATATGTCATCTTTGCCTTTGGCTCTGGGGAAGTGCAGGGCGCGTTCCGTAAAGGCGGTCTGCGGCGCTGGGATTCGCAAATCGCCGGGCAACGCCAAGGGTTTGCCAGTGGGTTGATTGGTGATATCACCGGCGATCCGGTGATTGATGGCGACCGCATCTACGTGGGCAACCACTCTGGCCGTACTGTGGCCTTGGGCCTTGGCAATGGCGAACGTCTCTGGACCGCACCGGACGGGCCACTTTCACCGATCTGGCCCGCAGGCGACTCGATCTTCATGATCTCGGACCGCAATGAACTTCTGCGCCTGTCAGCAGAAACCGGTCAACGCATCTGGTCTCACTCCTTGCCATTTTTCACCAAGAACAAGCCCAAACGCCAAAACGAGATTTTTGCGCATCACGGACCCATCATTGCCAGCGGTCGTCTGATTGTGGCCTCCAACGACGGCCTGCTTCGCTTTTTCGACCCCACGAATGGCGCGCCTTTGGGCGAAGTTCAGATGCCGGGCGGGGCGACCACCAACCCGGTGGTGGCGGGCAACACGCTTTATGTTGTGTCCTCCAAAGGTCAGCTCATGGCCTTTCGCTAAGGCCTTTTGAACCAATCATTCGGCGCTGAACCCGCCGGGCGCGGAGCCTTGAATAGATGAGTTTCACCCTTGCCATTGTGGGCCGCCCGAATGTGGGAAAGTCCACCCTTTTCAACCGCTTGGTGGGCAAGCGTCTGGCTTTGGTCGACAACCAGCCAGGTGTCACGCGTGATTTGCGCGAAGGTGAGGCGCGTTTGGGGGATCTGCGTTTTACTGTGATTGACACCGCTGGTCTGGAAGACGCCACAGACGACTCGCTTCAGGGCCGGATGCGTCGGCTAACCGAGCGCGCAGTGGACATGGCCGATGTCTGTTTGTTTTTGGTTGACGCCCGTGCCGGGGTGACCCCCGTCGATGAGATGTTCGCCGACATCCTGCGTAAGCGGTCGGCGCACGTCTTTGTGGCAGCCAACAAATCAGAAGGATCCGCCGCCGATGCAGGCGTGATTGAGGCGTTTGGGCTGGGTCTGGGCGAGCCCATCCGCCTTTCGGCTGAACATGGCGAGGGGATGAATGACCTCTACACCGCTCTTATGCCTCTGGCCGATCAGTTCGCAGAACGATCCGAACAGGACGCGCCTGAGACAGATGTTGAGATTGACGAAGATGTGGATGATGGCGTTCGCAAACCCACCAAATCCAAACCGCTTCAAGTGGCTGTGGTGGGACGCCCCAATGCAGGAAAATCCACATTGATCAACAAGATACTAGGCGAAGATCGACTTCTTACCGGCCCAGAAGCCGGGATCACACGGGACGCCATCTCGCTTCAAATGGATTGGGACGGCCTGCCAGTCCGTATATTTGACACTGCCGGTATGCGCAAAAAGGCCAAGGTGCAGGACAAGGTGGAAAAACTCTCTGTCTCTGATGGTCTGCGCGCGGTAAAATTCGCCGAAGTGGTGGTGGTGCTTTTGGATGCCGCCATTCCCTTTGAGCAACAGGATCTGCGCATTGCCGATCTGGCCGAGCGCGAGGGGCGCGCCGTGGTGGTTGCCGTCAACAAATGGGATATTGAGGACGAAAAACAACAAAAGCTGCGCGATCTCAAAGAAGCCTTCGAGCGTCTCTTGCCGCAACTCAGAGGCGCGCCGCTCATCACCGTGTCGGCCAAAACTGGCCGCGGCCTCGACCGGCTGCGCACTGCTGTTGAGAAAGCTTATGATGTCTGGAACCGCCGTGTGACCACCGCCCAGCTCAATCGCTGGCTCACCACCATGCTTGAGGCGCACCCGCCGCCTGCGCCCGGTGGCAAACGCATCAAGCTGCGCTACATGACCCAGGTCAAGACACGCCCGCCTGGATTCGTTGTCATGTGCTCGCATCCCGACAAGATGCCCGAGAGCTATTCTCGTTATCTTGTCAACGGCTTGCGAGAAGACTTTGACATGCCTGGCACACCCATTCGTCTCACCATGCGCTCGCAATCCGACAAAAACCCCTACAAGGAGCGCAAGAAATCCACGCCCTCGCGTCTGCGTAAGCACTTGAAAGGTAAATCAAGGAACTGAGGCAGTGGTTGGCTTTAAGCCGCCCTGTTGCGCCAGGCCAGAAAGCCAAGTCCCAAGATACCTAAAATGCTCAGTATCAAAACAGGTAGGTTAGGCGGTGACGCGTTGGCGACAACAACCGCAATCAGCGCCCAGATCACAGCGCCTGCATATTCCGGCGTGCCGGGACGTGCCGCAACCACAGTTGCAGCAATAACAAGTGCCACGACCAACATCACAAGCGCCGCCACTTGCGCGCTGACAAACCCATAACCCGCAAGGTTAAGAGCCAGAGCCACGCAGGACGCCGCAGTCAGCCACCCAGCATAGACAGCAATTGGCGCAGGTAGCCAAAACCGGTCTTGCCCACCTGCGCGGACCAAGGCCCAGAGCGCTCCGCCCAGCATCATCCAGATCATCACTGCAGCCCAGATAGGGGAAACCTGAGCTACAGAAAGCCACCCTGCGCCAATGGCAAGACTAATGAACAATGGCCATCGCATGCTGGTCCAGGCCGGATCCTCGGCCCGCCTCCATAGGCCAAAGGCGGCGCCCGCGATCAGCCAGACATAGATCACCAACCAGATCGAAAAAGCATATCCCGCCGGCTGAACGGGCGGATCAGTCTGAGGAGCCGGGAACTGATCGGGCTCGAATCCATTGAACCCGGTCGCAATAAGAGGTGAGACGGCAAAGGCGCAGGCGGCTAGCAAGACAAGGGTGGCTTGAAAGTGTTGCATGGTCCGTCCAGTTGGCACCGAACCGCGCAAATTCAAGGCCCATCGCTGAAACTCGCCGCACGGCACTTGCAAACCGTTGCGAATAGAACAATTCTCGGCACATATCCACTATTCGATGCCCGGATGTTCAAATGATCAGTACGACTGGAGCACAGAAAAACATGACGATCCGCGAGTATCTCAAGGACTATGCTCATAAAAGCGATCCGATGGGCTGGACGAGTTTTCTTTGTTCACTGGCAGCCTATTTTGCCGCGCTTATCATCGCCAGCCTTGCCTGGCCTGCATGGTGGATCAGCCTGCCGCTGATCGTGATCCTCGCCTTTGCATCGGTGCGCCTTTATGTGCTGCAGCATGATTGCGGGCATTATTCGCTTTTCGCGACAAAGCCGCTCAACGACATGGCAGGCTATGTCCTGTCGATCTTCTCGCTGACGCCTTTTCGCGTCATGCAATACAACCACAACCAGCATCATGCCTACCTGGGCAATCTCGAACACCGCGAGACAACCGAGGTCTACACGATGACCTTGCGCGAATGGCAGGAGGCGGGGTTCTGGACGCGCCTGTGGTATCGCACCTACCGCAACCCGGCGGTGATGCTTTCTGTAGGCGGAATTTACACGTATTTCATCGCCTATCGCTGGCCAAAAAATACATTGAAAGTCGGTGTGTGGGGCGTGATTGCGCATAACCTGATGTTGGTCGTCTGGGTCTGGACCGTCTGGGCCACGCTAGGTGTCACAGGCCTTGTTGTGCTGGGCAGCAGCGCTGTCGTCGCGGGTATTATCGGCGTGTTCCTCGTCTACCTGCAGCACAATTTCGAGGAAACCTACTGGGATCGCAAACCTGATCTGGATTTCCGCAAGGCCACGCTGGAAGGCTCCTCGAGCCTTGATCTGGGCCATTGGTGGGACATCGGAACGGGCAACATCGCCTATCACGACCTGCACCACTACAACCCGATGATCCCATCTTATCGCTTGCGCCACGCGCAGAAAAACCTGCCTGATGAACTGCGTGTGCACGATGAAATCCGCTGGGCGCAGGCAATTGCCAGCTTTCGCCTGAAGCTCTGGGATGAAGAGGCGGAACGTTTGGTGCCGTTTCCCAAGGTGCGGGCGGGGGGTGTTGTTCCGGCGGAATAGGGCGGTCGCAGTCCCGAGTTTTTCGCGGTAGGGTGGGGTTTCACCCCACCAATTTGATGCCCGGCTTCGTGGGGTGAACCCCCACCTTACATCACTGGAACCTACACTTATAAAATATGTCGTAGAGGGCTGATTTTTCAAAAGAAAAAATCAATCGGCTAAAAAGCGCCAGCTCGGGCAGGACATACTTCGATATATCTTGATTCCGGCAATGTAATTGCCACGTTTCCGCTGAAGGCAATTGAGCCTTCTTTCAGCGACAGTGAGTCGCTTTTGGGAGTGAAAACACAAGTGAAACCTTCTGTTCTGTTCCTTGCCGCCATAGTGGCGGTTTCCGCAGTTCAGGCATCCGCTGCTACGGTTGAAGATGTGGATGAAAACGGCACCTACTCGATGGAGGAAATGCTCGTAAGCTTTCCTGAGCTGAGCGAAGTGCAATTCGCTGAGATCGACACCGACGACTCAGGTGAAATCAGCGAAGAAGAGTTGGCCAGCGCAATGGAGAAAGGCGTAATCTCCAACTAACCGCGCCACCGCTCTGTCCAAAAATTGTCCCTTGTTCCTTGCCCCGGCGTTTCCAAATGCCGGGGCTTTTTGATTCTATCCCAACGCGCCATCCGCCATCAGCCGCGTCTTGCCGCGCAGATACGGATGCAGCACCTCCGGCAACTCAACAGACCCGTCCGCCTGTTGTCCGTTCTCCAGCACGGCGATCAAACACCTGCCCACGGCGAGGCCCGATCCGTTCAAAGTATGCACAAACTGCGGTTTGCCTCCGTCCGCAGGCTTGAACCGGCCATTCATCCGGCGCGCCTGAAAATCGCCGCAGACGGACACGGAAGAAATCTCGCGATACGTATTCTGCCCGGGCAGCCAGACCTCGATGTCATGGGTCTTGCGCGCGCCAAAGCCCATGTCGCCGGTGCAGAGCACAATCGTTCGATAGGGCAGGCCAAGCTTTTCCAGAATGCCCTCGGCGCAGCGTGTCATCCGCTCGTGCTCGTCCAAAGACGTTTCGGGATGCGTGACCGACACCATCTCAACCTTCTCGAACTGATGCTGGCGCAGCATTCCGGCGGTGTCTTTACCTGCACTTCCAGCCTCGGACCGGAAGCATTGCGTATGCGCCACATAGCGGCGGGGCAGGTATCCTTCCTCGACCACGCTGTCATGCACGATATTGGTCAGCGTCACCTCCGCCGTGGGCACCAGCCACCAGCCATTGGTGGTCTCGTAGGAATCCTCGCCGAATTTCGGCAGCTGCCCTGTGCCATACATCATCTCGGGC
>JBCAZO010000190.1:0-5560 GCA_038532975.1 Pseudomonadota bacterium | reverse complement strand
GTATGCGCTTCAGCGGTCTTATCGCGATGGCGCGATGGGAGAAGAGCTGACCATAGGACGCGAGGACGTGCACCTGCCATCGGTGGCAGGGCCATAGCACGCAATTGCATGTTATCCCCCGACCGTGAGAGGTCTCGCACCCACCAAGCCAGGAATTCAGCGGCCTTCATACCGCTCT
This sequence comes from Pseudomonadota bacterium, assembly GCA_038532975.1. Lineage (GTDB taxonomy): Bacteria > Pseudomonadota > Alphaproteobacteria > Rhodobacterales > Rhodobacteraceae > Roseovarius. Next base: position 5,382 of record JBCAZO010000190.1, on the reverse strand, counting down.
CATCTGGCACAATGGAAAATCCGATACTGATTAGCAACTCATCTTGCAGCGCGCCATTGGACCGGCGCAAAGCCGCAATCGGAAGATCCGCAAAGTGACCAGGTAAGGACAGGTCAGAAACAGCGATATCCGGCAGATAAAGCTTGCCGATACCGACCGTTTTAATGCCTGGCACCGCCATCACCGCCTGTTTCAAACGTGCGACCTCTTCCGGCAGGTCTTGTGCCGTTGCAGTGGTGCAAAACTCAAGGGTGAAAATGACAGCAGCGGCTATGGATGTTGCAAGCGACTTCAGCATTTTACGTAAGTCTTTCATTGTTTCGCAAACCCTTCGCTTAAACCTCTAACCAAATCGTAACCGGCCCATCATTCACAAGGCTCACCTGCATATCCGCGCCAAAATCCCCGGTTTCCACCGGCACGCCCTCCGCCGCCAGAGCCTTCGCAAAGACCTCATACAGCCGCCGCCCCTCCTCTGGCGCTGCCGCGCCGGAAAATCCAGGCCGCGTGCCGCGCTTTGTGTCTGCGGCCAGAGTAAACTGGCTTACAACCAAGGCGCTTCCGCCCAAATCACACACCGAAAGGTTCATTTTGCCTGCCTGGTCCCGAAAAACCCGCAGCTTGGCCACTTTCGCGGCCAGCGCCTGCGCCTGCGCATCCTCGTCCCCTCGCATGGCACAGACCAGCACCAAGAGACCTGCCCCGGTCTGCCCGATAACCTGTCCCGCAACGCGAACCTGCGCCTCGCTCACCCGTTGGATAAGGGCCCGCATCGTGTTTCCTTCACATCAGCTTCTTTCTTGTCATAAATACCCAAAATTCACCGCCGCCGACGCTGCACCTTACGAGGTTTCTGAGATGCGGCTTGCGGTTTTCCGTCTTCAAGCCCTAACTGATCCCGCAGAACCCTGGGCCGGATTTCAAGCACCTCACCGGGTTTCAACTGTCCCAGTTGAAACGGCCCGTAACTGAGGCGGATCAACCGGTTAACCTGCAATCCCACGGCCTCCATAGCGCGGCGAATCTCGCGGTTCTTGCCCTCGCGAATGGCCACTGTGACCCAGGCATTGGCGCCTTGCTGGCGCTCCAGCGTCACCTGCATGGGCTGGAAGCGCTCCCCCTCCAGCACAAGCCCATCACGCAGCGGCGCGAAGGTTTCATCCTTCGGACGGCCCTTGAGCCGCACCTTGTATTTGCGTACCCAGCCGGTGGAGGGCAGTTCAAGCTTGCGTTTAATCCCGCCATCATTGGTCAAAAGCAGCAAACCCTCAGAATTCAGGTCCAGCCGCCCGACGCTCATCACTCGTGGCAAATCCTCGGGAAGTGCGTCAAAAATCGTCTCGCGCCCCTGCTCATCGCGCGTGGTCGTCACCAACCCGGTAGGCTTGTGATAAAGCCACAGCCGCGGTGGCTCGGGCGCATCGAGCGGGCGGCCATCTACCTCGATCTTATCCTTGGACGTCACATTGAGTGCGGCACGGTCAATCACCTTGCCATTCACTTTCACGCGCCCGGCCTCGATCAGGCGCTCGGCCTCTCTCCGGCTGGCCAGACCGGCGCGGGCAATCACCTTGGCGATACGATCACCGGGGAGTGTTTTGGGAGGGGGTGTCTGGCTCATCCCCTGCCCTTAGCGCATCATCGCCTCTTGCGAAAGCACCCAAGCTTGGGCCATTTGGACCAATGACGTTCACAAGCCATATGGATATCGCACTTGAGGAAGCCCGTGCCGCCGCCGCACGGGGCGAGGTGCCCGTAGGTGCTGTTGTCGCCGACCCCAAGGGGCGCATCGTGGCGCAGGCAGGCAACAGAACGCGCGAGCTTTGCGACGCCACGGCGCATGCTGAAATCCTCGCCCTGCGCGCGGCCTGTGCAGCGGCGAGGTCGGAACGACTGCCGGGGTATACTTTGACCGTCAGTTTGGAACCTTGCGCGATGTGCGCCATGGCGATTGCCCATGCGCGTATTGCCCGGCTTTACTATGGTGCATCTGACCCCAAATCAGGCGGTGTGGAGCATGGCGCGCGCATCTTCACGCATCCGCAGACACATCATGTGCCAGAGGTTTTCGAAGGGATTGCGGCAAAAGAGGCAGAAATCCTGCTTAAAACCTTCTTTGCGACCCGTCGCTGAGCCAAAAGCTTTCAAAAAGCTTTTGGCAAGTCTTTCCTGAAAAGACTTGGCCCCGCTTAAATCTCAATCGCCTGCATCACCTTCGGCTCAATGACATCTACCCCGGGCAAGGCGTTTTTCAGCACATCCGCCGATTGCTCCAAGATCGGGAAGGTCTTGTAGTGGCACGGAATGACCGTCTTGAAGTCAAAGAATGTCTTGGCCGCATAAGCGGCCCGTCGCATATCCATGGTGAAATGCCCTCCGGCGCACAGAATGCCGATATCCGGCGTGTGCAGGTCGTTCCAGACGCCCATATCCGCCGTCACGTCGGTATCTCCAGAGAGGTAGATCACATGCCCCTCGCCTGCGATCATGTACCCGCATTCCGTGCCGGGCACATGCGGGCCCTCCGGACCGCCAAAGCTTGAGGAATGCAGTGCATTAACCATGGTTACCGCCACATCGCCAAGCTGAACGGTGCCGCCTTTGTTAAAGCCCACGGTCGCCACGCCCTGGCTTTCCTCCCACCAGGACATCAGATCATATTGGCCGACCACCGGAATGTCCAAACGCTTGGCCAGATCGGGTAAATCCGCAGCATGATCAAAATGCGCATGGGTCAAAAGGATATGTGTGGCCCCCGCCACCGCGGCCTCATGACTGTCTTCCGGCAACACGGGATTGCCAGTCAACCAGGGATCAATGAGCAAAACCTCCCCCGCGATTTCAATGCGAAAGCTGCCATGGCCAAGCCAGATGATTTTCATGGGGACCCTCCTATGTTTACATCAATCTACCCATAGACAGGCCCAGAGCAAACCAAGATGACGTGGACCGAACATGTTGACGGATACTGCGAACGCATTGATCCGGGCTTTTGGGCGGAACCCGTCAACGCCGTGACCAATGCCGCCTTTGTCATCGCGGCTCTTGTGATGGCGTATCGGCTTCGCACAACCCATGCCCCGCTGGCATGGATCCTCACGAGCGTGCTGGGCCTCATCGGAATTGGCAGTTTCCTCTTTCACACCTTTGCTCAGCCTTGGGCCGGTGTTTTGGACGTTGTACCAATTGTTGCGTTCATCCTGATCTATATCTTTGCCGCCAGCCGTGATTTTCTGGGGCTGCCGACCCTGTGGTCGCTGGGGATCATGGTGGCGTTTTTGCCCCTTTCCGCAGCACTGATTCCGGTATTCCAATCCATACCGCTCTACGGGCACTCGGCAGGCTACCTGCTTGTGCCTGTTTTCATAGCAATCTACGCGATCCTGCTACGCACAAACCCGGCCCTGTCGCGTGGACTGGCCATCGGAGCCGCGCTCTTGATGCTCTCGCTCACCTTCCGAAGTCTGGATATGCCGCTTTGCGACACCCTTCCTCTGGGCACGCATTTCCTCTGGCACATCCTCAATGCCGTCATGCTGGCCTGGATGATCGAAATCTATCGCCGTCACAGGCTTGCACCGCCAGCGCCACAAGGCTAAACGCAACGCGAAAACCGAAACGGAGACCCGCATGTCCATCGACACCGCGACCGCCGCCAAAGTGGCAAAACTTGCCCGTATCCGCGTGGAAGAGGATGAATTGCCTGCGCTTGCGCAGGAGTTCAACACGATCTTGGGTTTTATCGAGCAACTCAACGAGGTTGACGTTGAGGGAGTCGAGCCGATGGTGTCTGTCACACCCATGCGGCTGAAGCGGCGCAAGGATGAGGTCACGGATGGCAATCAACAGGACAAGGTCCTGTCGAACGCGCCCGATGCGCGTGAAGGGTTTTTTGCCGTGCCAAAGGTGGTGGAATAATGTCGGATCTCAACACGCTGACCATTGCCGAGGCGCGCGACAAGCTGCGCGCGAAAGATGTCACTTCTCTTGAGCTGACCGAGGCATGCCTCAACGCTATTGAAGGTGCTGATGCCTTGGGCGCATTTGTGCATCACACGCCTGACCTGGCACGGGATCAGGCCAAGGCGGCGGATGCGCGTCTTGCCAAGGGAGATGCGCCAAGTATGTGCGGTATCCCTTTGGGAATTAAAGACTTGTTCTGCACCAAGGGTGTGCCCTCTCAGGCCGCCTCAGGTATTCTGAACGGATTCAAACCGGAATATGAATCCACCGTCAGCCAGAATCTTTTCGATGCAGGTTCTGTCATGCTGGGCAAGCTCAACATGGACGAGTTTGCGATGGGGTCCTCCAACGAGACCTCTGTTTACGGGAATGCCGTGAACCCCTGGCGGCGCGGCAATGAAGAGACGGCCCTCACCCCAGGTGGCTCGTCTGGCGGCTCGGCAAGTGCGGTGGCTGCCGACCTTTGTCTAGGCGCTACGGGCACCGATACCGGCGGCTCGATCCGTCAACCGGCCGCTTTTGTCGGCATCACCGGGATAAAGCCCACCTATGGGCGCTGCTCGCGCTGGGGCATTGTGGCCTTTGCCTCATCCCTTGATCAGGCCGGGCCGATGACCAAGACCGTGCGCGATGCCGCCATCATGCTGGAAACCATGTGCAGCCATGATCCAAAAGACAGCACCTCGGCTGACTTGGCCGTGCCGGACTTTGAGGCGATGCTAACCGGGGACATCAGAGGCAAAACCATTGGTATTCCAAAAGAATACCGGATGGACGGGATGCCGGACGAGATCGAAACACTCTGGGCGCAGGGCAAGGACATGCTAGCCGATGCAGGCGCCAAGATTGTCGATATCAGCCTTCCGCACACGAAATACGCCTTGCCCGCCTACTATGTCATCGCGCCCGCTGAGGCCTCGTCAAACCTCGCGCGCTATGACGGTGTCCGCTATGGCCATCGCGCGCAACTGGCCCAAGGCGACGGCATCACAGAGATGTACGAGAAAACCCGCGCCGAAGGGTTCGGGGCCGAAGTCAAACGCCGTGTGATGATTGGCACCTATGTGCTGTCAGCTGGCTTTTATGACGCCTATTACAACCGTGCCCGCCGGGTACGTGCCCTCATCAAGCGCGACTTTGAAGAAGCGTTTGACCAAGGCGTTGACGCCATCCTGACCCCAGCCACGCCATCGGCGGCGTTCGAGCTGGGCCGTGAAACATCCGATCCGGTTGAAATGTATCTCAACGACGTTTTCACCGTGACGGTGAACCTTGCTGGCCTGCCCGGCATCGCGGTCCCTACCGGCCTTGATAAGCAAGGCTTGCCTCTGGGACTGCAGCTCATTGGCCGTCCCTGGGAAGAAGGCGATTTGCTCAATACCGCCTACGCGCTGGAAAATGCAGCAGGATTTGTAGCCA
>JBCAZO010000189.1:0-5570 GCA_038532975.1 Pseudomonadota bacterium | reverse complement strand
TCGACTTCGATCCGCAGCGGTGCTCCCCGTGAGATCATCAGTCCAATGATCTCGGGCGATCCGGCCTGTACCGCGTAGATCATCACATCTTTATCCTGAGAGAGATCGGGGTTTCGATTGAGCAAGCGCTTCAGCCCGTCGAGATCGTCTTCCCAGATCAGATCGTGAATATCTGGATCATCGTCGCTCATTTCGCGCGGGGATGAGTTTGCGCATAGACCTCCATCAAGCGGGTGGTGTCCACCGCCGTATATGCCTGTGTTGTCGAAAGCGACGCATGCCCCAGAAGTTCCTGAATGGCGCGCAGATCGCCGCCTGCATTGAGCAAATGCGTGGCAAAGCTGTGGCGCATGGCATGGGGCGTGGCGGTCGAGGGCAGGCCCAGTTGCATGCGCACGCGCGCCATGGTCTGTTGCAGGACGCGCGGGTTCAGTGGCCCGCCACGAGCGCCGCGAAACACCGGCAGATCGGGTTCCATCGGGTAAGGACAGGCAGCGATATAGCGGTCTACGGCCTCTCTTGCCGGAGAAATCACCGGGACAATGCGCTCTTTGCCGCCCTTGCCGGTGATGCGCAACGCCTCACCCAAAGGCAGATCGGATCCTTTGAGGCCAAGTGCCTCAGAAATCCGCAACCCACACCCATAAAGCAATGTGACCACGGCCTCGTCCCGTGTGCCGATCCACGGTTCGTTCGTCTGGAAGCTCAGCGTGTCGATCACGTCCTGGGCCGCTCCGGGGCTGAGCGGTCGGGGCAGTTTGCGCTGATACTTGGGCGAGCGAGCGGACAGAACGGCAGTCGGCTCAATCCCTTCGCGCTCGCTCAGCCAGCGGAAGAAACTTTTGACCGCCGAGAGTTTCCGCGCCAGTGAGCGCGGTCCGATATCGCCGCCACGGGTGAAGGCCATCCAGGCGCGCATATCGGTCACGCTGATGCGTTCCAGCGCGCGTAACCCTTGAGTTTCGCCTTTGTGGTCCGTGATAAACGCCAGAAAGCCACTGACATCCCGTCCATAGGCATCCAGTGTTGTTTGCGGCGCGTCGCGCAGGGATTTCTGGTACTGCAGCCAGTCCTGAAGCGCGTCGCGGGCCGCGGGCGAGATCATGACAGCCAGCGGCGCATCGCTCTTTCAAAGATACCCGCGAAGAAGGACAAAAGATCGGTACCTTGTTGCGGGTTGAACTGATGCGGGTCTTCGGCGCCCATGACCAGAAGGCCTGGCAGACGGTTTTCGCCAAAGTCCAGAAGTAGACAGGCCTCGGAGCGCATGAATTCCGCCTCTGGGCCATAGACCCGTGGATCACCTCGCTGAATTTGCCGCAAAGTGACCTGCCGGACGGGATGGCCTTGTTCCACAGCAAGGTATTGCTCGATGAAGCCAGGGGCCTCAACAGAGAGAACATCACCCAGCCGCTTGACCGCCGGATCATCGTCATTCTGCACCGATTCCAGCACCAGCTTGATGCAGTCGACCCGCAGAATCGTAGCCACATCGCCGCCGAGATCCTTCAGGAAATTCTCAAACTCCACCGGGTCGAGCATACGCAGAATGGCCCGGTGCACCTGATTGGTGCCGGCCAGGTTTTCGTAGGCGGCGGCAATGACACTGCGATGGGTGTCTTCCAGACGCTCCAGCCGCGCCTCAAGCCGATCCATCGCGATGCCGCGCAGATCAACGATGTTGTTGCCCATCGCGCGTTCATTCGCGGCAATGAGTGCGCGCATAAGATCTTGATCTTCAAGAATAACATTCGGCTGCGCAATAATCTTCTCGCGCAGAACTTCATTCATTTCAGGCTGACTGCTCACGTTACGCCCCATTTTTTTGTTGGCCTCTCTTTAACAGAGGCGAACCCTGTGACGCTAGTTTTATCTGTCGAGGTTTTCAGATGTTGCGGGTTTGCACGATCTGAAGTGGCCAGGGTCAGGTTTGAGTCTGTAGTGAACAAAAGTTCATCGCACCATGGGCACGGAATCAAGGCGCGCAGCGCCGCCGTGCCAGCGCCGGACCGACCCTATGGGCCGGCGCTTTGTTGAAGCAAGGCACTCCGAATATTCGACATGAGGACTCGGCAAACATAAAGCGCACCCCTCACACCAAGGCAGCGCCGTCCTCCGGTCCGCCGCTGGCACGGCTTTTCCCAAATGATCACACCGTCCTCTGAGCAGTCACACACAAAGTGCCAATACTACCTTCAAACAATCTTGATATTTGCGCTGGCGGCGTCTTTGAGGAACGCGTCCAAACCTTTATCCGTCAGCGGATGCGATGCCATTTTCTTGATCACGTCGGGCGGTGCTGTCATCACATCCGCGCCGATCAGGGCGGACTGGGTGGCGTGGTTCACGGTGCGGATCGAGGCCGCGAGGATTTGGGTCTCATACCCGTAATTGTCGTAAATCGTGCGGATGTCTGCGATGAGGTCCATGCCGTCGAGGTTGATGTCATCGAGACGCCCGATAAAGGGGCTGATGAAGGTGGCCCCGGCCTTGGCCGCGAGAAGCGCCTGATTGGCGGAGAAACACAGCGTGACGTTGACCATGTTGCCTTCGTTGGTCAGCACATTGCAGGCCTTCAGACCATCCCATGTGAGCGGCACCTTGATGGCGATGTTGTCGGCGATCTTGGCCAGCTTGCGCCCCTCGGCGATCATCGCGTCGGCCTCGGTTGCCACAACCTCGGCACTCACAGGGCCATCGACCATGTCGGCGATTTCCTTGGTCACTTCCAGAATGTCGCGGCCGGATTTCATGATAAGCGATGGGTTTGTTGTGACCCCATCCACCATGCCCAGCTCATTGAGTTCGGCAATGGCATCAACTTCGGCGGTATCTACGAAAAATTTCATCTCAAGCAGCCCTTTTGGTGCGGGTTTGGGTTTTTCTCCTCTGCGTTTACCTCATAGAGTAGGCGCCCGAAACCCCCTGTCCCGGGCTTTACCCCGGACGTCGTGCAAAAGGCGTTGCGTTGACCTCTTCTGACCCAAGTTTCTTTGACACGGGCGAACTTGTAAGCGTGCTGACAACCCAACCCCTGGGGCGTCCGCTCGATTACAAAGCCCCCGAAGGCGGGTGTCATCTGGGCAGCTTTGTCGAGGTGCCTTTAGGGCCGCGCAAAGTGATCGGCGTGGTCTGGGGGCCGGGGAAGGGGGATTACGATCTCGCCAAGATTCGGTCGGTGATCCGCGTACTGGACGCCGCGCCGATGCGCGAGGAGTTGCAGAGCTTTCTCAAACGCGCGGCAGATTACACGCTGACGCCGCTGCCGGCGATGCTGCGGCTGGCCACGCGTGCGCCGGGATTAAGCAACCCACCATCGATGCAAAAGGTGTATCGACTGGGGGATCGTGCGCCGGATCGGGAAACCAAGGCGCGCACAAAGGTGTTGGAGGCACTGCGCGACTATGGGGGGCTTGCGTTCACGCTCAAGGAGTTGAGCGATCTCGCCGGGGTGACATCCTCTGTTGTGAAGGGGCTGGTCAAACAAGGGGCCGTTCTTGAAGAAGACACGCCGCGTGATGCGCCGTATCCGCCGCTGAACCCGAACTTCGCGGGGGCGGATTTGACACCGGATCAATCGGCGGCAGCGCAAGCTCTGATTGACGGGATACGCGACGCGCGGTTCAAGACAACGCTTCTGCGGGGTGTGACAGGCTCTGGTAAGACGGAAGTGTATCTTGAAGCTGTGGCAGAGGCGCTGCGCCGTAAGCAGCAGGCGCTGGTTCTGTTGCCCGAGATCGCTCTGACAGCAGAGTTTCTTACGCGGGTAGAGGCACGGTTTGGCGCACGCCCGGCCGAATGGCATTCGGGCGTGACTATGACCGAACGCCGCCGGGTGTGGAAGATGGTGGGGCAGGGCTGTTGTCAGCTTGTGGTTGGCGCGAGGTCGGCGCTTTTCCTGCCGTTTCAAGACCTTGGTCTAATCGTCGTCGATGAGGAACACGACACATCCTACAAGCAGGAAGATGGGGTTCTGTATAACGCCCGTGACATGGCTGTGCTGCGCGGGAGCTTGTGTGATGCGCAGGTGGTTCTCGCCTCAGCGACGCCAAGCCTGGAAAGCTGGGCCAATGCAGAGGCAGGCAAATACGCGCGGCTTGATCTGGATACGCGCTTTGGTGAGGCGGTGATGCCCGACCTGGGCGCGATTGACATGCGCACCGAACGCCTGCCTGCCAGCCGGTGGATTTCCCCGACTTTGCAAAGCGCGGTGGAGGCGCATTTGCGGGCCGGCGAACAGGCGCTTTTGTTCCTGAACAGAAGGGGTTACGCCCCTGTCACCATCTGCCGGGCCTGCGGACATCAGGTGGGCTGTGATCACTGTGATGCGCGGATGGTGGAGCACCGGTTTTTGAAGCGGTTGATGTGCCATCAATGTGGCGAGACCAAGCCGATGCCGTCCGTGTGCCCGGCTTGTGAGGCCGAGGACCGGTTGGCGGCGGTGGGGCCGGGGGTGGAGCGGATGGCAGAAGAAGCAGAGGCGCTTTTCCCGGACGCGCGCATCGCGACGCTGAGTTCGGACATGTTTGGGTCCGCGCGGGCTTTGAAAGCTCAGATTGCCGAGATTGCCGAGGGCGGGGCGGATATTATTATTGGAACTCAATTAGTTGCGAAGGGGCACAATTTTCCGAACCTGACACTGGTGGGTGTGATTGACGCCGATCTGGGATTACAAGGATCGGACCTGCGCGCCGCTGAGCGGACGTTTCAACTGATGCGACAGGTGGCTGGCCGGGCCGGACGGGCCGAGAAGCCGGGGCAGGCTTTGCTGCAGACATTTCAGCCAGAGCACCCCGTGATCCGGGCGATCCTGTCGGGCGATGAAGAAGGGTTCTGGCGGGCTGAAGCGGCAGAGCGCAGCCATGCGAGCGTGCCGCCCTTCGGACGGATGGCGGGGATCATCCTGTCATCGACGAATATGCAGGAAGCCTTTGATATCGGTAATCTTTTGGCGCGCAATGATGGGCCTGTCCGTGCGGCAGGCGGGCAGGTGTTTGGACCCGCCCCCGCCCCGATTGCACGGGTGCGAGGACGGCACCGGGTACGGCTTTTGGTGAAAGCGCCAAAGGGGGCCGCGCTGCAGCCTGCGCTGGCAAAATGGGTGGCCCCGGTGAAGGGATCAGCCCAGTTCCGGCTGGCCGTGGATATTGATCCGCAAAGTTTTTATTGAAAGAGTCGCGTCGAAATGGTTAACGCCCTTATTTTGCAGGGATTTGGACGTCTGTAACACGTCGGTATTGCGTCGGTATCACGTCGGTGCGGCTTTGATCCCTGATTGTGATTAAGAAAGTGCACGGCGCGTTTTCTGTTGGTTAAGGACTTGCCGGGATGGTTGCATACGGTTTCGTGGGATGTACTGAGCGGAAAGTTTTCCAGGATAGATTTGAATTGTGGGTGGTGTTGTTGAGGTGGCAGCTATGTAGGACGAAGCTGCTGTTCGACACTAGCCGTGCCAGCGACGGACCGGGGGACGGCGCATCCTTGCTCCGATTGGCGCGCTTTATATTGGCCAAGTCTGCCAGCAGAACCTTCGTGGCGCCTACGACAACAAAAGCGACGGCCCATAGGGC
>JBCAZO010000188.1:0-5539 GCA_038532975.1 Pseudomonadota bacterium | reverse complement strand
TGCCAAAGATGTTTTTGGCAATCTGCTGCAGCGCGATGGACACACCGAAAGTGGCGAGAAGCGTCTCCAACGGACGGTTGTAAAGCCAGCGGATAACCAGCCGTTCCATGGCCACGCCCGCGCTGAATGTCACGGCAAAGGCCAGCGGGATCGCCAGCAGAATAGAGAGCGTATGATCCGGCACGAAAAGCTGCACCACATAGCCCGTATAGGCGCCCATCATGATGAACTCGCCATGGGCCATGTTGATCACCCCCATAACGCCAAAAGTGATCGCCAGACCAATCGCCGCAAGGAAGTAGATTGACGCAAGCGAAAGCGCATCAAGCGCCAGATCGGCGGTTTGGCTGAGAGCCAATTTGGTTTCTATATCAAGCAGCGCGGCTTGTGCGGCCAGCGCGACAGCGGGCGGCGCGCCGGTGAAGGTCTGAAAGAAGACAAACCGCTCAAGCGTTTGCAGAACATCCGCGTCGCTTATGACCGGGGGCACGGCACCCTCGCGCGCCAGCGCGGCATAGGCTGCCAGCCGCGCCTCATCGGTATCCAGCGTCGCCACTTGCACGCCGGCCACGGTTGTGCCTTCGATATTCTCGATCAGGGCGGCGCGGAGTGCATCCGGCGTGACCTGCGGCGCGGCCAGATCCCTCGCGACAAGCATGTCATAGGCGGCAGGTGTGGGTAGGTTATCAGACCCAGCTTCAACCTCTTGCGCGCCCTCGGGCAGCACCTCTGCCACGTCGATTTTCGTGGCCACAAGCGGGTTGAGCACGGCGCGGAGATCGACGCCAAGATCACCCTGAAATCCCTGAATGGCCGCGATCCGGGCGCTGTCATCATCATCAAACCGGATCGTCAAAAGCCGCTCCAGCCGGGTGATCCGGGCCTTCAAATTGGGCTGGGTTTCGCCGTCGATGACCGCGCGCAGGGCACCCAGATGGGACGCATCCGGATCCCGTTCAATGGCATTGAGCGCCGCCAGCCGGAAAGCCGGATTCGGGTCGGACAGTTGAAACTGCACCAATGCGGCAGAGATCAGCCCGCGGATGCCGGAATTTGGTTTGAGTTGCTTGTATGCCTTGGCCTCGGCTAGACCAATCTCGGCCCCACCGGCGACATCGAACAGCAATAGCTGCTTTTCCGGCGCTTTTTCGGCAAAGACGAATATCCCCGTTTCCTTATTGACCCACATCTCTTTTTCACGCCAACGGTTCAGAACCTCGCGAGCCTCCGGCAGGCCCGAGGTTGCAAGCGCATCAATCGCAGGCTGGATCGTCTTGCGGGATGACTTGGCAATCACATCGCCATGTTCCTGCAGCAGACGCTGGATGGGTGCGTCTGTCTGCTGAGCCAGTGCTGGCAGAGGCAGAAACAACATCACGCAAGCCAGGAGGAGCCGGAGAGCGGCGATCATAGGCGACGTCCTTAGAAGATCAGGGGATGGAAATTGCGGGACACACTCGCGCGCGTCCCCCGCAACTTGGCTTTTCTGCTCGGATCAGTAGTTCGACTTGATCTGCACGCAGGTGTTGGTTTCGGTGTTGAACATCCCGCAACCCAGTTCCGCCCAGTCGGACTTCAGCACCGCCGATTCCGGCAGGAAATCGGTCCACGCATCGCCGGGCACTTCTTCGGTCTGGCTGATGATGTCGAACTGACCATCTTCCTGAATCTCACCGATGAGGACCGGCTTCGCCAAGTGGTGGTTGGGCAGCATGACTGCCGTGCCACCGGTCAGGTTCGGGAATTCCTGTCCGTACATCGCCGTGCGCACGGCATCCACATCGGTGGTTCCAGCCTCGGTGGCCGCATTCACCCACATGTTAAAGCCGATATAGTGCGCCTCCATCGGGTCATTGGTCACACGCTCTTCGCCCATGCGTTCCTTCCATGCCGCAACCCAGGCGTCATTGGCCTCGGATTCAGCAGACTGGAAATAATTCCAGGCCGCCAGATGGCCGACAAGGTTGGACGTGTCGAGACCCGCGAGTTCCTCTTCGCCCACCGAGAAGGCCACAACCGGGATGTCATCGGCCGAGATACCTGCCGCGGCAAGTTCCTTGTAAAAGCCCACATTCGCGTCGCCATTGATGGTCGAGATTACACCAACCTTCTTGCCATCGGCGCCCAGAGCTACGACATCCGCCACGATCTTGGACCAGTCGGAATGTCCGAACGGCGTGTAGTTCACAAAGATATCCTCGGCCGCGATACCTTTGTCCTTCAGGTAGCTTTCAAGGATGTTGTTTGTTGTCCTTGGATACACATAGTCGGTTCCCAGCAGTGCGAACTTCTCTACTCCCAACTCTTCCAGAAAATAGTCGGTTGCCGGAATCGCCTGCTGGTTGGGGGCCGCACCGGTGTAGAAGACGTTTTTGGAGCTTTCTTCGCCCTCATACTGAACCGGGTAGAAAAGAAGACCGTTTAGTTCCTCGATCACCGGCAGAACGGACTTGCGCGAAACTGATGTCCAGTTGCCAAAGATCACGTCCACTTCGTGCACGGTCAGCAGCTCGCGTGCTTTTTCCGCGAAGAGCGGCCAGTCAGAGGCGGGATCAACAACGACGGCTTCTAGTTCGCAGCCCAGCACGCCGCCGGCAGCGTTTTGTTGTTCGACCAGCATTTCCATCGTGTCTTTCAACGTGGTTTCAGAGATCGCCATTGTTCCCGAAAGAGAGTGCAGCACGCCCACTTTGATGGGGCAGTCAGCCGCCATACCCGGCAGAGCGGAGGAGAGCAGCAATCCAGCCGCAATTCCCATGACAGATTTATTCATTGATCGTCCTTTCCTGTCGGCGTGGGTCTTGCGTCGAACGAAAGGCGCGCTCATATTTTCCCCACGCAATCTGATTGCATAGTGCGGTGGTGCTTCCGGTTCCTACGCCTGCGCCATCGCACGTTTTCGAAGAATTTTGCCTTCGACCTTGGTCAGTACCAAAGCCCAATCTGATGCCGAGTCTGCGCTAAAGGGCTTTGAAGAATTCCATGGGGGTATGCTGAATATTTAATCTGTGCGATCTTAAGTTGTCTAAAAAAATTGCAGAAGAGTCGCCCCAAGGTTCTAACTTTTGAGCAGTTTCTTCGCGCAGTTTGCTTTGAAATGCTGAGATTGCCGCCTGGCCCAGGCCGACCGGCGCACATCGCTGCCAAATGTTGCCACTGACAAGAGCTGCGCATGGGCATTTTTGGCCTCTATGCGGTGTGCCATAATCGCCGTTTTGGCGTCAGGAGACGTGATCGCCTCAAGGATGGCCAGAAACTCGGCGCGCTGGTCTTCCAATACTGCACTTTGCGCGTCACGCATCAGCCAGGCATGCTCCAGCTCCGCAGAGAACCGCCCGACGCAACCCGCCATGGAGATGGTCAAATCAGATGGGGCTGCCAGTGCTGGCAGGCCAAGCAGGCCAGATACAAAGCCGCAAAACATAAAAGTTTTCAAACCGCTCATTTAATAAGCTTTGCATTCAAAATTTAACCAATCAAGCCTGTTGGCCGGTGAGGAGTGGGATAAGCCCCTATTTTGCAACAGGTTGTCAGGTGAAGTGGTCTGAGACCTGTGACGCTTAGGGTGGTTGATGCGGAAAATTTAGGCAGCTGCCTGAAATCCAGACTTTTTCCAGCGCTTTTTCTTGCATCCCTATCATGCGGCGAAACACTTGGCGCGTTCCAATCGGGGGCAGTCCTATCTACGATCATTTGCCAGATACGCATGTTGAGCCCGGCGCCGAGCCTCCCCGCGCGCGGGGGGAGGGATTTGTCTCGGCCAAGAAAACATCATCAGGCAGCGCTCTGGATGATCTGCGCATGTCGGGTTGTCTCAAACTTCTTTTTTCCCGCAGTGCGGACCGGGTTGAGGCTGTAGTGCTGAACACATCCGGTGGGCTAACAAGCGGAGACCGGTTGTCCCTTGAAGCCAAAGCAAAGGCGGGTGCCACCCTGTCGCTGACGACGCAGGCTGCAGAGCGCGCCTATCTGGCGGCAACCGGGCATGCCGAGGTTCGAACACGATTGCTGGCCGAGGAGGCGGCCACGCTTTTATGGTTGCCGCAGGAGCTTATACTTTTTGAAGGTGCGCAGCTTGATCGCAGGTTACACTGCCACCTCGCAGAAGGTTCGCGTGCCTTGATCGTGGAACCGGTCGTTTTTGGGCGCCACGCCATGGGAGAGGAACTGCACAATGTGCGGTTTCGCGATGAAATCCATGTCACCCGGAATGGCTTGCCTCTTTTGAGCGACGTCATTGATCTCAGCGGCGATGTTCAGGCAACGCTGGCACGGTCGGTGACAGGCGCAGATGCAGGCGCAATGGCCAGCATCATCTATGTCGCACCTGATGCAGAGGCGCAGATGCAGCAGACCCGTGCCGATTTGCCAAAAACCGCCGGGGTTTCGCTGATCCAGAATGATATGCTGGTTGTACGCGCGCTAGCGGCTGACAGTCTGGGTCTGCGCCGTTTTCTTCTGCCCTTGCTGGATCGGTTAACCCAAAACTCCGTGCCCGTGTGTTGGAGACTTTAATCTATGAACCTGACCCCAAGAGAGAAAGACAAGCTGTTGGTGGCCATGGCCGCGGAAGTGGCCCGCAAGCGGCTGGAACGCGGCGTGAAGCTCAACCACCCGGAGGCGATTGCGCTGATCACCGACGCTGTGGTCGAAGGCGCGCGCGATGGCCGGTCAGTGGCCGACATGATGCAGGCCGGCGCAAAGGTCATCAGCCGCGATGACTGCATGGAAGGTGTGCCCGAGATGATCCACGAGGTGCAGGTTGAAGCGACGTTTCCAGACGGCACCAAACTGGTGACGGTACACAATCCGATCCGATGAGTTTTGAGTATTTTTGGAAAGATGAAAGTGAGATGAGCCAATGATCCCGGGCGAGTATTTCATTCAGGAGGGTGAGCTGACGCTGAACTCTGACCGCCACACCATCACGCTGGAAGTGGCCAATACCGGTGACCGACCGGTTCAGGTGGGCAGCCACTATCATTTCGCCGAAACCAACCCCAGGCTTGAGTTTGATCGCGAGGCGGCGCGCGGCATGCGGTTGGACATCGCCGCTGGTACGGCTGTGCGGTTTGAGCCGGGTCAGCGGCGCGAAGTGAGCCTTATCCCAGTTTCAGGGGCGCGGCGGATCTTTGGGTTCAATCAGACGGTGATGGGGGACCTCTGATATGCCAGCCACGATCAAACGTTCTGATTACGCGGCGATGTTTGGCCCGACCACGGGGGACAAGCTGCGCCTGGCCGATACTGATCTGATCATCGAAGTGGAACGCGACCTGACCGCGCTGAATGTCGGGGCGGCGGCCACGGGCGGCACGGGTGAGAATGCCGCGATCTATGGTGAAGAGGTCAAGTTTGGCGGCGGCAAGGTCATCCGCGATGGCATGGGCCAAAGCCAGGTCACACGCGCCGAAGGGGCCGTAGACACTGTCATCACCAATGCGCTGATCGTGGATTACACCGGCATCTACAAGGCGGATGTGGGCCTGCGCGACGGGGTGATCCACAAGATTGGCAAGGCGGGTAACCCGAGATCGGA
>JBCAZO010000187.1:0-5574 GCA_038532975.1 Pseudomonadota bacterium | reverse complement strand
CGGTGTTTCGCGCGCCACGTTTGAGCAGGCGTTCAACGGCGTGCGGCTCAATTGGGATCTGCCGGATTTGGTTATCCCGGGACAGACGGCCAAGACCCGGAAACAGCAACGCCAGGCTGAGTTTGGCAGTCCGGGACGCTATTTCAATCGCGGTAGTGTCGATGGCGCGACTTCGGTGGGTCGTCAGATGGCGCGCGCGCATGCCGGCGTGCTGGCGCGGGTTGAGCGGGAAACCGGAGTGCCGGGTCGGATCATCCTCGGCATCTGGGGCCGTGAAAGCGGTTATGGTCGTGTCGACATTCCGCATAATGCGTTTGAGGTGCTGGGCACCAAGGGGTTCATGAGCAGGCGGGCGGAGTACTTCCGCGATGAATTGCTCGCGGCACTGCAGATTGCCGAAGCGGGTCATGCAGGCGGTGTGCGTCTGAAAAGCAGCTGGGCAGGGGCGCTAGGTCAGCCGCAATTCATGCCATCGAATTTCCTGAAGTATGCGGTAGATGGCAATGGCGATGGCAAGGCCGATATCTGGCGATCTGAGGTGGATACGATAGCCTCCATCGCGCGGTACCTGGCCGAACATGGCTGGGTGAGGGGGCGTGACTGGGGATTTGAGGTTAATGTGCCTGCCGCTGTGTCCTGCGCTTTGGAAGGCCCTGATCAGGGGAGACGCATTTCAGACTGGGTCGCAATGGGCATCACCCGTGTCTCAGGCCGATCTTTCCCGGAGCATGAGTTAAGCGGCGAGGGCTTCCTGATGATGCCCGCAGGGCGTAACGGCCCGGCTTTTGTAGTGACACCGAATTTCTACGTGCTGAAGGATTACAATACGAGCGACCTATATGCGCTGTTCGTGGGGCATGTGGGCGACCGCATCCAATATGGTGTGAGTGATTTCAGTGCGCCCTGGGGCAAGGTCGGCGGGCTTTACCGCTCGGATGTGGCCGCGATGCAGGCGGCATTGGTCGAGATGGGTCACGATGTCGGTGGTGTGGACGGCCTTCCGGGGTTCAAAACTCGCCGGTCGATTGGCCGTTGGCAAGAGGCGACGGGGCAGGTGGCGACGTGTTTTCCCGAGGCGCGGATGAAAGCGACGCTGGTCAGATAGCGGGGTACAATATGTCCCTAAATGCACTATCCTTCACTGCTCATCGGGATGTATTTTGCATCTTTAAGATGTGTTTTGTTTGTCGTATCAATTTCTGAACCCTTCAAAGGACCTAAGGAAAACAATTCAATGAAAGCAACTAAAACCATAAGCTTGATCGCAGCTCTCGCTTTTCTCTCCGGCTGCATGCAGTCTGTCGAAAGCGAAACCCCGGCTCCGAAGGAATTCACTCCTCCTGCTGCGAAGGTCAAGAAAAACGATGTTGTTTTCAACTATTCTGCAAACGGTAGAACTTATCGCCTGCACACGCGCTATGACGGTATTCTTAGAGCGCACGGTATGGAAATGACTGTCGTCGCAGGTCCCGCTTTCGCGGGCGGCCCTGAGGAAGATGCCGAAGCACAAAACACAATTCGTGACGCGTTCAGAGCACAAGGGATTTGCAAGGAAGGGTTGCACCCAGGAATCCTCGCACTCAACTATGGTTATGTTCCTGAGCGCAGATCATGGATTGCCAAAGTGCGGTGTTCAGAAAAGAAACAGGCGAATATCTGATCCGGAATGTCCTTCCTAAGACACGTAGAGGCGCGGGTATCACCTCGCGCCTCTTATGCTGAGAAAGTGTCGCTTACTGCCAGCCGACCTCGTTAAAGATCTTCTGCGCTTCGGGCAGGTTCTTGGCCACGTCCGAGAGGCTTACTTCGTCGGCCTTGAACTCGCCCATCGCCGCAACGCTATCAGCCAGAGGCACATCCTTCACAGCCGGGAATTCGTCATTGCCTGCCGAGAAATATTGCTGCGCGCTGTCGCTGGCGAGGTATTCCAGGAACTTGATGGCGTTCTCCTTATTGGGCGCATGGGCCGCGACACCGCCGCCGGAAAGGTTCATATGCGTGCCGCGGTCAGCTTGGTTGGGAAAGACCCAGCCCAGCATGTCGGTTGAGCCAGAAAGACCGTCGACGTCTTTGCGCAGTGAACGGGCGAAGTAGTAGGTGTTGGACACTGCAATGTCGCATTCGCCGGAGACGACGCCGCGCAGCTGATCGGTGTCGCCGCCCTGCGGGTCACGCGCCATGTTGGCCACAACGCCTTCCGCCCAAGTTTTGGCCGCGTCGGCCCCATCATGGGTGATAATGCTGGCCAGCAGGGTCTGGTTATAGACATTGCTGGACGAGCGGATGCAGATCATACCCTCGTATTTCGGATCGGCCAGGTCGGCGTAGCTCAATGGTGGCTCGCTGACATCCGCTTTGTCATAGAAAATGATCCGGCCGCGTTGTGAGAAGCCGAACCACTGATTGTCGCTGTCCTGCAGGTTGGCGGCCACGCGTTCTTCCAGAACGGCGCTGTCAATCGGTTGCAGGATGCCAGCATCCTTGGCGCGTTCCAGCCGCGAGGTGTCGACAGTGAGCAGTACATCCGCTGGCGAATTCTCACCCTCGGCGGTCATGCGCTGGATCAATTCATCGCCTTTGCCTTCGATGCGGTTGATAGTGATGCCGGTTTGCTCTTCGAAGTCCGAATAGAGCCGTTCGTCGGTGTCATAATGGCGTGACGAGTAGAGGTTCAATTCGCCTTCGGCATACGCAGGCAGGGCGGTGCAAGTAGCAAGGAGCAGTGCGGAAACTGTTCTGAGTGGTGTGATCTGTGCCATGTGAGAGGCCTCTTGTAAATCCAACTATAATTGTCAGGTAAACGAAAAGTCCGCAAATCTGCAAGCTCTTTCTTGATTATTTTTGTCGGAAAATATGTCGCAGCCGCTCAGACGCGCAGAGGAGCCGCAGAATTCTTAGCTGTGCTCTTCCTCGGACACAGCTGCCATTCCGCGATTGTAGGCCTTGAGCGCATCGACATGAAACAAAACGCCCCGAAGTTCCGGCTTGGCGCCTTCACCTGTGAGGCTTACGACCGGCAGGAACGGCGTGGCAGACCGGTCAAAGATGGGCATGGCGGTTTCCAGCGTGGCGTTGGCATCGATGTAAAGCCCTTCCTCGATCTTGGCCCAACAGGTGTCGGGATCAATCGCCTTGGCCTCTTCCATTGGCTGCATCACTTTTGATACGCGATACATCGACAAAAGATAGGCGTGCGGCCCCGCTGCCAGGTGAATACCGCGTCTCTCAATTTGCGTGAGGAAGAATGACCGCTTGACCAACCGCGCGCTTAGCGCGGTGGACATCGACACAGCCACCATCACCGCCAGACCGGTTTGCCAGTCGCCGGTCAGCTCAAACACGATCAGCGTGGTCGAGATCGGTGCGCCCAGCACCGCAGCCGCAACAGCCCCCATACCTGCCAAGGCGTAAAGCGTGCTGGCGCCTGAAATGTCTGGCAGGATTGAGGTTGCGACGATGCCAAAGGCCAGTCCCGTCATTGCGCCCACCATGAGCGAGGGCGAAAAGACACCGCCGCCCATGCGCCCGCCGATGGTGATGGCCACGGCGGCGACCTTGACGATGGTAAAGACGACCACCTCATGCAAAAGGAGCTGGCCGGTGAGAGCAGCGGAGGTGGTCTCATACCCGACCCCGATGATATGCGGGAACCAGATGGCAATGACGCCCAGCAGAAGACCCGCCACAGCCGGACGCAGCCAGCGGGGCAGACGAGAGCGCACCTGCACGGCACTGGCCCAGTCATCTGCAAAGAAAATGGCATGCATGAGTGCCGTGGCCACCAGCCCACAGAGCAAGCCCAACAGCAGAAAGGCTGGCAGTTCCACGTAGAATTCAAGCGCCGAGGCGGTGGGCAGCATGAATTCGGTCACGTCACCAAATTCCAGCCGGTTGATCACGGTGCCCGCAACGGATGCGATGACGATGGGGGCAAAGGCGTGCAATGCAAAATGGCGCAGTACCACTTCGAGTGCAAAAAGCGCCCCCGCAATGGGGGCGTTGAAGGACGCCGACACAGCGGCGGCTACGGCACAGCCCAAAAGGTCTCGGCCTGTGATACCGTTGGCGTGAATGCGGTTGCTGACCCAGGTGGAAATCACCCCGGCCATATGCACCACCGGTCCCTCGCGACCGGATGAGCCGCCCGTGCCCAGCGTGATCATAGAGGCCAGAGCCGACGCCGCGCCAGCCCGCATTTCGACCCGGCCATTATGCAGCGCGGCCCCTTCGATCACATCCGCGACCGAGCGCACCCGTGCATCGGGCGTAAAGTTGTGCAGGATAAGCCCGACAATCAGCCCGCCTAGGGTCGGAATAAGCACCAGCCAGTACCACGGCAACGACTGGGCAAAGCTGTGGATCATAGTGATGTCTTCAACACCATACATCAGCTGCTGGATCGCGGTGATGCCTTTGCGAAAGAGCAGAGCGGCAAATCCGGCGGCTATCCCGATGGCCAACGCAATAAACCAAAACTGAATTTGGCTGGGCCCATTCTTGCGCAGTGCCTTGAAACCCGCTTTGCTGCTGCCCTTGACCGCACGCCAGCGGCTGCGCAGGAAACCTCGCAGGGGGTCACGGACAGGGGGCTGCTGGTCTTGCGTCATCGCGCCGGCCCTCTGTGCGCGTCTACTTTCCCCTGCGGAACACATGCCTTAGTGTGGCGCGGCGCGTGTATCGGAGGGGATAGACTCATGGGCATCCAGGACGCAATCGGTGAATTGTCTTCTCTCTTAGGCCAACGGCTCAGCCGGTCCAAGTCCGATCTGGAGTTGCATGGCGCCTCTGAGACGCATTTTCCGCTCACACCCCCCGATGCCGTGGCGTATCCCGAGACCACTGAGGAGGCGGTGGAAATCGTGAAAATCTGTGCGCGGCATCGCTGTCCGGTGATCGGCTGGGGGACTGGCACTTCGCTTGAAGGGCAGGCACAAGCGCCCGAAGGCGGCGTGACGGTTGATTTCCAGCACATGAACAAAATGCTTGAGGTGTCCCAGGGCGACATGTTCGTCCGCGTGCAGCCGGGCGTGACTCGCGAGGCGCTCAACGAAGAGCTTCGTGCGACGGGGTTGTTCTTTCCGGTCGATCCCGGAGCCAACGCCTCGCTCGGTGGCATGGCCTCGACGCGTGCCAGTGGGACAACTGCGGTGAGATACGGCACGATGCGCGACAATGTTCTGGGTCTTGAGGTTGTCACGGCCACGGGCGAGGTGATGCGCACCGGGACACGTGCGCGCAAATCCTCATCGGGCTATGACCTGACCGGATTGATGGTCGGGTCGGAGGGCACGCTTGGCCTGATCACCGAGCTGACGCTGCGCCTGCACGGCATCCCCGAGGCGACATCGGCCGCTGTTTGTGCGTTTGAGGATGTGCCACAAGCGGTCGAGACGGTGATTGCCACGATCCAGATGGGCGTGCCCATGGCGCGGATCGAGCTGATGGATGTCGAGAGTGTAAGGGCGGTGAACGCCTATGCGGGATCGGACATGGCAGAGAAGCCGCATCTTCTATTGGAATTCCACGGCACTTTCTGAGCCATGGAATTCCAATAGAAGATGCGGCTTCTCTGCC
>JBCAZO010000186.1:0-5603 GCA_038532975.1 Pseudomonadota bacterium | reverse complement strand
GGTCATGAAGGTCAAGCAAAGCTTTTGCCATGACTGCCACATCTCCTGGGAAAGCCAGGATGCATTGGCCTACCCGGTCGAAGAGTATCGCGTCAGCCAATAAGCCGAACAGACATTAAGACAACATTGAACCGCGCCGGTCGCCACGGCGCGGTTTTGCATTTGCATCGCTTGCCGCGATGGCCCATGACAGTCGCATGACGACCCAACTCAAAGCACTTGGTGTTCACCTTCTCACTGCGACAGGTGCCGTATTTGCCATGCTGGCCATGCTGGCCGCGGTGGACGAAAAGTGGAGCCTGATGTTTCTCTGGCTTGTCGTCGCGTTCCTCGTGGATGGCATCGACGGCCCGCTGGCCCGCAAATACCACGTGAAAACCAACGCGCCGCAGTTCGATGGTGTGTTGCTTGATCTGATTATCGATTACCTGACCTATGTCTTTATTCCGGCCTTCGCGCTGTTCAAATCAGGCCTCTTGCCCGGATGGACCGGATGGTTCGCCATCATCGTAATCACCTTTGCCAGCGCCATGTACTTCGCCGACACACGCATGAAAACAAAGGATAATTCTTTTTCCGGCTTCCCCGGATGCTGGAACATGCTGGTGCTTGTGCTTTTTGCGATTGAACCGAACTTCTGGGTATCCCTGACACTCGTGGCACTTCTGGCCATCGCCATGTTTATCCCGTTCAAATTCGTACATCCCGTGCGCACCGCGCGTTGGCGCGCGATCACTTTGCCCATGGCGCTGGCTTGGACCTTCTTTGCAGGATGGGCCGCCTGGGTCGATTTTCACCCTGAAAGCTGGGCGCATTGGGGGCTGATTGTGACCAGCGTGTACCTCACTCTGGCAGGTATCGCGCAGCAAATCATACCCGAACGCAGAAAGGGCTAGATCAAAAGACCTGCCGCACCTTCATGGCGCAAGAGCCAGACCTTGTCTTCGATTCCACCAGATCCAGAAAATCCACCCAAATTGTTGGCCCCCAAAACCCTGTGGCAGGGAATGATAATAGGGATCGGATTGCCCCCGCAGGCCGCACCGATGGCTTGTGCCGGGGCCTCACAAATCTTGGCCAGATCCCCATAGGTACAGGTTTCCCCGAAAGGAACGTCCTGCATCGCCGCGCAAACCTGCTTTTGAAACGCCGATCCCGCCACCTCCACCGGCACGGTGAACTTAGTCAGCTCACCGGCAAAATAGGCTTCAATCTGAGACAACGCGTCCGCTAACACCGGGTCCGGTTCTTGATCTTCAATCTTCGGCGGGATCTGCCCCCAGCGCACCCGGGTCACGGCACCATCCTCGCAAGTGACGCGCACATGGCCCAATGATGTCGTGACATGTCCTTGCGACAAATCCCCTACTCCGTGTTCAAAAGCACCGCTTCGACGCGGCGATTGGCCTCGCGCCCCTCCGGTGTCAGATTGCTTGCCACAGGCGCAAGATAGGCTGCCCCATCGGCCTCAAGCTGATCTGGCGAGACAGAATATTCCTGAACCAACCGGTCACGCACCGCCTCGGCCCGTCGTTGCGACAGCGCCCGGTTTGGCGCCAGCCCCCCCACGGTATCCGTATGCCCGACAAGCGCCACGCGGCGGGTTGTGTCTTTTGTCAAAAACTCAGCCAACGCTATCAGCGAGGCATAAGGACCCGGGCCTAAGGAACCTGATCCGGTTTCAAACTCGAGATCGGCCAGAACCACATGTCCACGGGATTGCAGCCGCGCAATGAGGCCCTCGTTCTGGCTCTCAGTGGAAGGGCCATCAACCGACACTCCTGCCGAAACACTTAGGCTTGGCGCGTTTTCACCCGTTTGCACAAGACGCGTGACTTGCAAATACCCTACCGAGCCAACCCGACTAACAAGAAGCATCAGATAGCTGGCATTTGGACCTCCCATCTCGGTCGCACCCACCAGAAACCGATAGTTGAAGAGGTCCACAAACATGTCGGGTGCGGGCAAAACCTCGATCTGATAGCGAAAATCAAACCCGCCGCATTTCTGCCCGGCGCAATCCAGGATCACCTCGTATCCCGCCGCGACCATCTGGTCCCGCAAGGGACGCATAATCTGAAGCGAGGTCAGCCCTGGTGCACTGAATTGCCAGGCTTGTTTTGTCACAGCGCCCTCGACTTCGATCGAGGGAATACGTGCACCATCAAACGGACCTGTCGGCACAAGATAACTCGTCGTTGGCTTGTTGATTTCCCGATTCAAACTGGCGCTTGGCGGCAACTCAAGCTCAAACGCATCGGTAACGCCGCCGTTCAGCAGGGCAATCATCAAACTCAAAAGACCTAGCGTTCGCCGCATCGAAACCTCAGCGCGCCTGCGCGTGATAGTCTGGATTGGGCTGCATGCCCGTTGCACTGGCCACGCGGTTGGTCATATTGAAGAACCCAACAACCGACGCGATATCCCAGATGTCGCGGTCACTGAACCCTGCATCGCGCAGCGCCTGACGATCGGCTTCCGTGGTTTCAGCAGATGCTTTCGTTATCTTCTCGGCGAAACTCAGCATAGCTGTCTGCCGTGCATCCAAATCCGCCGCGCGCCAGTTCATCACCATGGCGTCGCCCAGCTCCGGCTTGCCCGACAGCGCCCGAACCGCCGCACCATGCGCCACCTGACAATACCAGCAGCGGTTAATCGAACTCACCACCACCGCGATCATCTCACGCTCCAGCTTGCTCAGCCCGCTATCGCCTAGCATCAGGTCATTATACATTGCGGTGAATGTGTTGAGCTTCTCGATATCAAAGGCATAGGCCTTCAGAACATTGGGGATCATGCCGAGCTTGTCCTGACAGATATCGAAATACTTCTGTGTGTCGTCGGGAAGCGGATCGACCATAGGAAGGTCAAGTGCAGTGGGATCAATGGTCACGAGACGTCAGCCTTCTTTGATACGGTAGTGATACTGTCCCACAACAGTCATGCCGAGGGAAGAGTAGAGCGCATTGGCGCCCTGATTGGCCTTGGTGCAGAGCACCGCCAGATGCGTGGCCCCCTGATCGGCGGCCCAGAATGCGGCATGCCGTGTCAGATGCGTGCCCATGCGACGCCCACGATGTGGCGCCAACACCTCAAGCGCATGGATCATGGCAACACCTTTGTGTATGGCAACAAAGCCCGTTGCCGCAGGACGGCTGCTTTCACGTCCCAAAAGCGCGGTCTTCGGGCCGCTCACTCGCGCCATCACGTCCCGCCGTGCCGGACCGATACCGCCCGCGTTCCAGATGTCCGCCTGAATGGCCAAGGGGGGCCAGATGTCAAAGGCTGTGACCTTGGGTGGACGATCCGTGGTGAGATATTCTATATCGCATACATATAGATTGACCGGATCAATCACGGCGTAACCCGCATCATCCAGCATCCGGTCCAGCGCCTCTTCCCCCGCGCGGATCATAAACAAGGGCGTCTGACCAAGGGCTTTCATTGCATTCTCAGCAAGGTGTAGATCATCTTGTGAAACTGGCCCACGCGCTGTTGCCGCCGACACTCTTTTTCCGCCACCTTGCCCATCTCGCAAGGTCCATGCACCTGCATCTTGTATCTTCGCTGCAGGCCATGTGTGCTCGGTCACCTCATACAGCATCTGAACATCAGGCAGCCCGCTCATGACGCAAAAAGCTCTTTGAGGTCTGCCATCGCCTGATCGATCTTCGCCTTGTCTTGCCCACGAATGACGACGTTTGAGCCAAACACGCCATCGCGCTGAAACGGGTAAGACCCAAAGCTGAGTGCGGGATACCTATCGGCCACCCCCCCCAAAGGTCCGGCAATATCGCCCTCGCCGCGCATCACATCCAACGCCTCCGACAATACCGGCGCGCCACCTGTCAGGCCAGGCAACACGCCTGCCACCATCGCCTGAAAAATCTTCGGAACCCCGGCCATCACATGTACGTTCTCAAGACTGAATCCCGGCGCACCGCTTACAGGGTTGTCGATCAACACCGCCCCATCCGGAATCCGCGCCATGCGCAAGCGCGCCTCATTCAGCTCCAGATCCTGCCGATCATAATGCGTCTGCAGGATCGCACGCGCATCCTCGCGCACATCAATAGCGACGCCAAAAGCGCGCGCCACATTGTCTGCAGTAATGTCATCATGCGTTGGCCCAATACCGCCGGAAGTAAACACATGAGTATACGCCGTGCGCAGATCATTCACCGCTTTCTGGATCGCATTGCTATCATCCGAAATCACCCGCACTTCAGTCAAATCAATCCCGTGCTCCGTCAGCGCACACGCCAGGTGATGCATATTCGCATCCTTGGTCCGACCCGACAGGATTTCATCTCCGATCACCAACATGGCAGCAGTGGGATTTGGCATGGGAAGCCTTCTTGTGTCACATCACAGCCCGGTATAGGCCTGCTCTCATGCGCTTTCAAACCCCTCTTGAACCCGCGACACTCATTCGTCGCTACAAAAGATTTCTCGCCGACATTCGGCTTGAAGATGGTCGTGAGGTCACCGCCCATTGCGCCAACCCCGGCTCCATGATGGGTCTGGCCGAGCCCGGCATGAAAATCTGGGTGGAACCCAATGACGATCCCAAGAAAAAGCTGAAATACGGCTGGCGTCTTGTGGATCACGGAAACGGGCATTTCACAGGCGTTGATACCAGCCTTCCCAACCGCGCCCTCAGGGCCGCATTGAATGCCCGGGCCATCGCGGAATTCGCAGAGTACGATACCGTTCTGCCTGAACAGAAATACGGAACCAACAGCCGCATCGACTTCCTACTTCGCGCATCAAAGCTGCCCGACGCCTATGTCGAAGTGAAATCCGTCACCCTCATGCGCCAGCCGGGCCTCGCTGAATTTCCCGACAGCGTCACAGCACGCGGCGCCAAACACCTTGCTGAGCTGGCTGAGATGACCAAATCCGGCCACCGCGCGGTTCTCTTCTACCTTGTCCAGCGCACCGACTGCGAGACGGTCTCTGTCGCCCCAGATATCGACCCAACCTACGCCCGCGCCCTTCAAAATGCGGCCACAAACGGGGTTGAAATCCTCGCCTATCACACGCAGATAACGCCACAGAGTGTTGAGGTCGGGAAGAAGTTACCCGTCTGCGACCCTCAGACACTGGCCCTTTGACGCCAATCGGCTTAAATACTGGATCATAAATTAACCTAGGATGCCCTCTTGAACGAACAGCACCGAGGCAGACTGACACGTGACGGCATCCGCATCCACGAGGCTGCGGATTTTGCAGGCATGCACAAAGCGGGCGCATTGGCCTCAAAGATTCTCGATGAGATCGCCGACCATGTGTTTGTCGGGCAAACCACCGGAGAACTTGATCGGCTCATTGAGGCCATGGTCGATGAGGCCGACGCCAAATCCGCCACCATCGGCTACAAAGGCTATCAGCACGCCAGTTGCATCAGCGTCAATCACGTAGTCTGCCATGGTATCCCAGGTGAAAAAAAGCTAAAAGACGGCGATATCCTGAACATCGACGTCACCGTCATTGTCGACGGCTGGTATGGCGACACATCCCGCATGTATGTCGCCGGTCGCCGCAGCCGCAAAATCGAGCGCCTCATTCAGGTGACCCACGAGTCCCTGATGAAAGGCATC
>JBCAZO010000185.1:0-5607 GCA_038532975.1 Pseudomonadota bacterium | reverse complement strand
CTCCTTGTCGGTGTTGCCTGCCTTTTTGGTGATCTGGGCGATCTATCTCATCACCTCAGTGTTGACCGAACTGATCAGCAACAACGCGGTGGCCGTCGTGGTCACGCCCATTGCCATTGGCCTGGCTGAAGCGTTGGGCGTGGACGCGCGGCCTTTGGTGGTTGCGGTCATGGTCGCAGCCTCGGCCAGTTTTGCCACACCCATAGGGTATCAGACCAACACACTTGTTTATGGCCCAGGCGGCTACAAGTTTACGGACTTTATGAAGGTTGGCATTCCGCTTAACCTGAGCATCGGATTGTTGGCGAGCGCACTTATTCCGTTTATCTGGCCGCTTTGAGGAGAGCAGTGGAAGATGAGTATTTTTGGAACAGTGAAGGTTTTGGCTTTGTGCGGCATGGGTTTGGCTTTGGCGGCGTGTGGGGCGCGCGAAAGTGAGCCCTCAGCGCCCCCCGAACCACCGCTCTATCCAAACGAGACACCTGAGATACGGTCTTTGATCAATGAATATGCTGATTTTTATGACGTGCCCCGGTCACTTGTGCACCGGGTGGTGCAGCGCGAAAGCGATTACCGCCCCAGGGCGCGCAATGGGCCCTATTGGGGAATGATGCAAATCCTGCCTGCGACAGCGCGGGGCATGGGTTTTCGGGGGGAGCCAAGTGACCTGCTTGATGCAGAAACCAATCTGAAATGGGCTGTGAAGTATTTGCGCGGGGCCTGGCTTGTCTCGGACGGGAGTGAGCCGACGGCGGTACAGTGGTATGCGCGCGGGTATTACTATGAGGCGCGGGATCGGTGTCTTTTGGTCGAGACAGGCCTGCGAGAGCGGGAAGTGGCCAAGCATTGCCGCTGAGCGGTCGGTGACTTATAGACATCGAAAAGCAGGAACATCAGTGGAGGTCCACCATGGCCGGCCATTCAAAATGGGCGAATATTCAACACCGCAAGGGGCGTCAGGACAAAATCCGCGCCAAGCTTTTCTCTAAGCTGTCCAAAGAGATCACCATTGCCGCTAAGATGGGAGACCCTGATCCGGACAAGAACCCGCGTCTGCGTCTTGCGGTGAAGCAGGCCAAGAGCCAGTCGATGCCCAACGACAATATTGAACGCGCGATCAAGAAGTCGATTGCGGGTGAGGGCGAGGACTACGAAGAAATTCGCTATGAGGGGTATGGCCCCAACGGCGTGGCGGTGATCGTTGAGGCGATGACCGACAATCGCAATCGCACGGCCAGCACAGTGCGGTCGACCTTTACCAAGAATGGCGGAAACCTTGGCGAAACCGGCTCGGTTGGCTTCATGTTTGAGCGCAAGGGGGCGGTGAGCTATCCGGCAGAGGCGGGCGATGCGGACACGATGATGATGGCTGCGATTGAAGCGGGCGCCGAGGACGTGGAAAGCAGCGAGGACGGGCATATCATCTGGTGTGCCGACACGGACCTCAATGATGTGTCCAATGCCTTGGAGGCGGAATTAGGAGAGAGTGAGGAGACCAAGCTGGTCTGGCGGCCTACGACGACGACGGAGCTAGATCTGGAGGCCATGCAAAAGCTGATGAAGCTGATTGATGCCCTGGAAGATGATGATGATGTGCAGACTGTCACTACCAATTTTGAGGCCTCGGATGAGGTGATGGCACAGCTCGCCGCCGAATAAGCAAAACTGCAATAAATTGAGACGGACGCCGGGTTTTTGAACCGGCGTTTTCTTTGGGTCGTCTTTGTCGCATGCTGAGGCGGTTTCGGGGCTTGCACTATACTTTGTCAGAAGACACACTAAAGGTCTCAAGGTGCCACGCGGTTGCGTGGAGAATTGGGAAGCCGGTGCAAATCCGGCACTGCCCCCGCAACGGTAAGGATGGGGGATGAGGCATTAGGCCACTGGGGTAAACATCCTGGGAAGGCGCCGCATCCGACACTCTCCAAGTCCGGAAACCAGCCTTGGGTCAACGTCAAGCCGCGGGGGGCGGTGCGGGCGGATGAGACAGGGGCTCATATCGCCATATGCACAATCCTTCGCCCCAATTCGGCCCGGGGTGTGGCCGGAGGAGTATCAAAAATGACAGTGAACCGGATTTTAGACGGATTGGAACGCAGCGACGCCACAGGTCCGGAGGCCGCCGCCGTTGCGCGGCTGGGCTTTCTGGAATGGGTGTTTGCCCATCCCGGAGATGTGACGCCAAAAGTGGTAGGTGCCGCGCTGCGCGACCCATCCGTGCAAAACCCGACAAGTGCAGCCGCGCGCGCCTTTGTGGACGTTCTGCGTGAGGCGCGGGATGTGCCCACATCTGCGCCAGTGCGACGTGGACGCCAGGCGCGTTTGGTGCACTGATCCTGTGCGCGTGATGTACGGATAAGTCAATAAAAAACGGCGGCATCTGGGAGGAGGAGCGACGCCGCCGTTTCTTCACGTCCGGCTCCAGGGAGGAGGAGAGGAGCCTTTGTGTCTTTTCCGACCCGAGGGCCGTTTCGTCTCAAACGCCATCCCGTTGAGCCGGGATTTGACGTTAATCCAGACGCCAGGGAGGAGGAGTAGGCGCCCGAATTCTCAAGAGCGCAGCCTGTGTTTGACTGCCCGCTTGTTGATAAAGATAGTATAATGCTGCGACTGCACAATAGTTTTTTGCTGCAATGCAGCTATGCAGAAAATGCATAAAAACAATGATTTAATTTTAGGCAGTGCGCTCAAAATGATGCCACCTGAGGAAACATTCTTGTCGCGTGCGAAGAAACTGCCACCTTATGCCAAGAAAACAGGCGGAGAATGAACATGTCTGATGTGCTCGACCGGGTGCGCGCGGTTCTGGATCAACTGGATCTGCCGGATGGCGGCACGCTGATCAGCCGCGACATGGTGCGTGCGATGCGAATCGATGCAGGCCATCTTCGGTTTGTGATTGAGGCGCCATCGGCGCAGGTTGCACAGCATATGGAGCCTCTGCGTGCCGCGGCGGAACGTGCGGCGATGACGGTTGATGGTGTGGACAGGGTCACTGTAGCGCTGACCGCGCATTCCGGCTCTGCCGAGGCACCAGCGCCACAACTCAAGATTGGCGGGCATCCCAAGGGTGGAGACCGGTCAATCCGTCCGGCGAGCGTGCGGTCTATTCTTGCTATTGCAAGCGGGAAGGGCGGCGTGGGCAAATCCACCGTTTCATCTAATCTGGCCGTGGCCTTGGCAAAGGCTGGTCAAAAGGTGGGTCTGCTTGATGCTGATATTCATGGCCCAAGCCAGCCGCGTATGATGGGGGTAAATGCACGCGCTGCAAGTCCTGATGGCAAGGTGATCACGCCATTGCAGGCGCATGGCGTCAAGATGATGTCCATCGGGTCGATGATGGAAGCCGATAAGGCGGTGATCTGGCGCGGTCCCATGCTGATGGGGGCGCTGCAGCAGATGATGAGTCAGGTGGAATGGGGCGATCTGGATGTTCTGATCGTCGATTTGCCGCCTGGAACCGGCGATGTGCAGCTTACTTTATGTCAACGTGCCGCGCCAACTGGGGCGATTGTGGTCTCGACACCACAAGACGTGGCGTTGCTTGATGCGCGCAAGGCGATTGACATGTTTCAGACGTTGAAAACGCCCATCCTGGGGCTGATTGAAAACATGTCGCTGTTTCACTGTCCGCATTGCGGCAAAGAAACTGAAATATTTGGTCATGGCGGTGTAGCCGATGAGGCCGAGCGGCTGGGCGTGCCTCTGCTGGCGGCTTTGCCGATTGATCTTGAGACACGGCTTGGCGGTGATGCAGGTCAGCCTGTGGCGCTGGGTCAGGGAGCAGTGGCGGATGCCTATGCGCGGCTGGCAGATCGTCTCATACAGGGCGGCGTTGCGTAGCGTACGCACAAGACATGGCACCGTCACGGTGCTGTGAGACCTCATTAATCTCAAGCTTCTACTTCCCCTTGCCTGAACGGCGCGGGTCAACCCCCCGTGCCTGCGACTTGCAAATCTTGTGACACCCGATTGGCGAGTGTGCTTCGGGTCCAGAAAGGGGAACTCATGAACAAAGCAATCACCGACGGTATTGTGTTTCAGCCGCCTGCCTTTGCGAACGGGCTGGATATGTGGTCAAGCGAGGATGGCACACCCGGCTCGGCTACCTATGACAATGCGGCCAATGCGGCCTTTGTTCCCGCGGATCAGGATTTTGGTGGCGCGCTGGAGCTTCAAAAAACCGATGCGGTGCAAAAACTACGGTATATGGGTGAAACGCCTTTGTTGCCCGGTGTGTATCTCCAGATCAAACTGCGGATCAAGGCGATCTCTGGAAATCTTCCAAATGTCCGCGTGGCCGGTTGGCCGGGTGGACCGGGCGGTGCGCACGTGGCAGGGCTGACGGAAACCGGACCTTCCGTCGCGCTGACCAGCTATGGTCAGGTGGTCGAGCTCTCCGCCATTGTCGGCAGCGGAGCACGCGGCGGCGTGGATATGCCTTGGGGCACTGAACCGCTATATGGGCATTTCGGGTTGGACCTCACCGGGGGCAATGGTGGTGTCGTGCGCATCGACGACATCGAAATCATGGACATTTCCAATGTTTTCCTGCGCGATATACAGTCCCGCATCGACGTGCGTGACTTTGGCGCCGTAGGCGATGGCAGCATTGATGACCAACCCGCCTTTGAGGCCGCAGATGCGGTGGCGGCAGGGCGTGAGGTTCTGATACCGGCGGGCACCTATTTCCTGGGGGACAGCGTCACGTTCCAAAGCCCGGTGCGCTTTGAAGGCGAAGTCACCATGGCAGACGACAAGATCCTGTCCTTGACCAAGAACTTCGATTTTCCAAGTTATGTGGATGCCTTTGGCGGAGACACCGAACAAGCATTCAAGAAGGCGTACCAGGCCCTGCTGAACAATCCCGGTCACGTCGAGCTTGACCTTAAGGGCCGCAAAGTGGCCCTGCGTGCACCGGTGGACATGCAAGCGGCGGTCTCGAACAGGACGTTCTATGCTTCGCGCCATGTGATCAAGAACGGTCAGTTCTCAGTCTTCCCCGGTCCAAACTGGGACACGGATGTTGTTACCTCTCAGGCGACCTACTCAGCAGGTAGTTCCAAGACACTGTCCAACGTGGTGAATGTGGCCAACATCCCCGTTGGGGCGCTCATCGAAGGCAACGGTGTGGGCCGCGAGGTCTATGTGCGTGACCGAAACATCGGTGCGCAGACCCTAACCCTAAGCCAGCCGCTCTATGATGCCGAAGGCACGCAAAACTTTACCTTCCGGCGCTTCAAATACATGTGGGATTTCAGCGGCTTCGACCAAGTTTCTAAGATGTCTGTCTCAAATATCGAGTTCCAATGTGGCGATGATTGCAGCGGTATCCTTCTGCCGCCAGCCGGGACGGCAAACCATTTTCGCGACTGCTTTGTTAGCAACCCGCTCAATCGCGGCATCACCAGCCATGGGGAGGGCGATCAGGGCCTGTTGGTGGATCGGTGCAATTTTTCCACGAACGAGAGTTCCCTACTGGTTACCGAACGTCAGGCGATTGCCCTCAATTGCAACGCCAATGATGTGAAAATCCGCCATTGCCGGGCATCACATTTCTTGCATTTCGCTGTTCTTGCAGGCTCATCAAGCATCATCATTGGAAAC
>JBCAZO010000184.1:0-5650 GCA_038532975.1 Pseudomonadota bacterium | reverse complement strand
CACCACCTCGCAGGCGATCTCGTGTCCTTCGAGGAATGATGCTGTGCCGCGGGTGGCCACGATGGCAAAGCCCATATCCACCAGGTAGCGCGCGGTTTCGACAAGCTGATCGGTTTTGTCGTCATTCTTGATCGAGAAGAACACCTTGCCGCTATCGGGGAAGGTAACACCTGCGCCCATCTGCGCTTTGAGAAAAGCGCGGGGGAAGTTGACGTCCCAGCCCATGACCTCGCCGGTTGAGCGCATTTCAGGGCCAAGGATGGTGTCAACACCAGGGAAACGGGCAAAAGGCATGACCGCCTCCTTGACCGAGAACCACGGCATGGCCGGGTCAGCGAGGGTCATCTGGTCGGCCATGGGAAGCGTGCCGGGTTTGGCATCCTTCGGATAGGAGCCACGGTTCGGGAAGGCGCTCAGGCTTTCGCCCGCCATGAGACGCGCGGCGATAGAGGCGATGGCGCTATCGGTGGCCTTTGCCACAAAGGGCACGGTGCGTGAAGCGCGCGGGTTCACCTCGATGAGGTAAATCTCATCGCCTTTGACCGCGAACTGGACATTCATTAGGCCGCGCACATTGAGAGCCAGGGCAAGCGCACGTGTCTGGCGGTCGATCTCGTCTATAATCTCTTGGGGCAGTGTATGAGGGGGTAGGCAACAGGCGCTATCGCCGGAATGTACGCCAGCCTCCTCGATATGTTCCAGAATACCCGTGACATGCACGTCCGTGCCGTCCGAGAGTGCGTCCACGTCACATTCAATCGCGCCTGCAAGGTATCCATCAAGCAGAACGGGGCTGTCGCCGGACACGACCACCGCCTCGGAAATATAACGTTCCAGCTGCGCCATATCGCGCACGATTTCCATCGCACGACCGCCCAGCACGTAAGAGGGGCGAATGACCAGCGGAAAGCCGATGTCCTCGGCAATCTTCAGAGCCTCGGCGTCGCTGTGGGCGATGCCGTTCTTGGGTTGCTTGAGGCCAAGCTGATTGACCAGCGCCTGAAACCGCTCGCGATCTTCGGCAAGGTCAATTGCGTCAGGCGAGGTGCCGAGGATGGGGATGCCCTCGGCCTCCAGCGCATTGGCGAGCTTCAGGGGTGTTTGCCCGCCGAACTGAACAATCACCCCATGAAGCGTGCCGTTTTCCTGCTCCTTGGCCAGGATTTCCATCACATGCTCGAAGGTCAGCGGCTCAAAGTAAAGCCGATCAGATGTGTCATAATCCGTGCTCACCGTTTCGGGGTTGCAGTTGATCATGATCGTCTCATAGCCCGCCTCGGTCAGCGCAAAGCACGCATGACAGCAGCAATAATCGAACTCGATCCCCTGACCGATGCGGTTGGGGCCACCGCCGAGGATGACAACCTTGTTGCGGTCTGAGGGGCGCGCTTCGCATTCCACATCGCCCATCATTGGCGTCTCGTAGGTCGAGTACATGTAGGGTGTCTGGGCCTCAAACTCGGCGGCACAGGTGTCGATGCGCTTGAAGACAGCGGTCACGCCTTGTGCGATCCGAGCGCGGCGAACATCGGCCTCTTTAAAGCCGGTCAGTTTGGCAAGGCGGGCGTCGGTGAAACCCAGCATCTTGAGGGCGCGCAGCCGCTGTTCGTCGCTGGGAAGGCCTTCGGTGCGCACGGTTTCTTCCGCCTCGATGATCTCGCGAATTCGGGCAAGGAACCATGGATCAAACTTGGTGGCGGCGAAAATCTCGTCATCTGTGAGGCCGTGGCGCATGGCCTGCGCGATGACACGGATCCGGTCAGGGGTTTGCTTAGCCAATGCCTTGACCACGGCGGTCTTTTCCGGTGCGCCGTCGATCTCGATCTCGTCAAACCCGGTGAGCCCGGTTTCCATCGATGCCAGCGCCTTTTGCAGGCTTTCGTGGATGGTTCGGCCAATGGACATGGCTTCGCCTACGGATTTCATGGCGGTGGTGAGATACGGCTCGGAGCCGGGGAATTTCTCAAAGGCAAAGCGCGGGATCTTGGTGACCACATAGTCGATGGTCGGCTCAAAGCTGGCTGGCGTGACCTTGGTGATGTCATTGTCCAGCTCATCGAGCGTGTAGCCCACGGCGAGTTTTGCTGCGATCTTGGCAATCGGGAATCCCGTGGCCTTTGACGCCAGAGCCGAAGAGCGGCTCACCCTGGGGTTCATCTCGATCACCACCATGCGGCCGTCATCGGGGTTGATGGCCCATTGCACGTTCGAGCCGCCAGTCTCAACGCCGATCTCGCGCAGCACAGCGATCGAGCCGTTGCGCATGATCTGGTATTCTTTGTCGGTCAGCGTCAGGGCAGGGGCGACGGTGATGCTGTCGCCGGTATGCACGCCCATCGGATCGACGTTTTCGATGGAACATACGATGATGGCGTTGTCGGCCTTGTCGCGCACAACCTCCATCTCGTATTCCTTCCAGCCCAGAAGGCTTTCGTCGATCAGGATCTGGCTGACAGGGGAGGCATCAAGGCCGGACTTGCAGAAGTGCTCATAGTCGGCGCGGTTATAGGCCACGCCGCCGCCTGTGCCGCCAAGGGTAAAGGCGGGGCGGATGATCGCCGGCAGGCCGATCTCTTCGAGGGCCGCCATGCACTCATCCATCGTGTTGGCAATGGTGGCCTTGGGGTTCTCAATGCCGAGCCGGTCCATTGCCTCGCGGAAAAGCTTGCGGTCTTCTGCCATTTCGATGGCTTCGCGGTTGGCACCAATGAGTTCCACGCCGTATTTCTCAAGCACACCCATATCTGCCACTGCGAGCGAGGTGTTTAGCCCGGTCTGCCCACCCATCGTGGGCAACAAGGCATCAGGGCGTTCTTTTTCGATGATGCGGGCAACGACTTCGGGGGTGATCGGCTCGATATAGGTGGCGTCGGCCAGTTCGGGGTCGGTCATGATCGTGGCCGGGTTGGAGTTGACCAGAATGACCCGATACCCTTCCTCGCGCAGCGCCTTACACGCTTGTGCCCCGGAATAGTCAAACTCACATGCCTGTCCGATGATAATGGGTCCAGCACCGATGATCATGATGGATTTGATATCGGTTCTTTTTGGCATGACGACCCCCGGTGACCGTGCGACTCCGATAGACCATCCTTGATGGCTAGCGCACCTAAATTGTCGTGGGTTATAGGGATTGACCGGGCAGTTTCAAGCGAGATCGGGACCAACGGCCCGGATAGAGCAAAAGAAACGGCGCGGGCTAAGCTGCCAGCGCCGATTTCATTGAATAGTCTGTTTGGGCTTTAGAACTTTAAGGCGTAGCCGAGCCGAAGTTCATTTGTTGTGAAATCGTCGAGTGTTAAAGGTGTTACAGACGGAAGATCCGTCGCATTGGTCGATGAAGATCCATAATTTGTATGGCGAAATTCAATTCTCATTAGTGAGCTGTCCGTAACGTTCACATCGACGCCCAATGCAGCTGTGAATCCATAAAGCGTTTCGGTGCGCGATGGGTTCGCAGCAATGTTTCGTGTTCGCAAATCGATTTGGCCCGCAGCGCCGCCTATGGCCGCGTATGGCATGTAGTTTCCTTGCGTGAACCCGGCGCGCACTCGCAATGCAGCGCCTAGTCGCAGAGCTTGGTCGACTTGCTGTGCAGGTGCTACGTTAACCGAACCGAAATCTGATATGCTCGAAACAAAAATGTCGCCTTCAACCCCTGCCGCCCAACTGGGTGAGATTTGCCAATTATATCCAACGAAGGCCCCTGCCAACAGACCTTCTGGGCTAGAATCGAACTGGGTTCCTGGAAACAAAGTCGCAAAACCTCCAGCATCGCCAGAGCCGTAGCCCGCCTGCACTCCGGCGTACATACCGCTCCAGTCCTGCGCATAAGCCGGAGAGACCGCCAAACTCAAAACTGCAGCGACGGCTAGTTTCTTGAGTTGTTTCATTTTGGTCCCTCTGCACACACTGCTTCTTTGATGGGGTAAATTAAGGGCAAAGGGAATGAAAAGATATTCCCCGACAGAAGCAAGTGATTCGAGTTGTGGCAAATTTGCTCTACTGGCACGTTCGGAAGGTTGAAAATATCGAACGTTTATAGGCAAATATTGGGTTCAGCAGCCTCATTCACGCTAGGCACTCAGGTTCACCTATTCGGCAGCGTGGCGCAGATCTTCCACCGTTGATGGATAGAGATAGTCACGTGTCAGAGGCACAGCGTCCTGTCTCGGGGCGAGCTGAAACTGAAACACCACCTGTTTGTTGAACCGGAAGGTCGTTTCGCAGGCCACCAGATAGTATCGCCACATCCGACAGAACCGCGCATCGTAAAGCGCCTCTGCCTTATCGATATTGGCCATGAAACGGTCGTACCAATGGCGCAGTGTGTAGGCATAATGCATGCGCCAAACCTCTATGTCGCAAGTGTGAAAATCAGTAGCCTCAATTGCCGTGGTGGCTTCTGAGAGCGCCGGAACATAGCCCCCGGGAAAAATATATTTGAGGATCCAGGGATTGGTCACACCAGGCTCATCGCAGCGCCCGATTGTGTGAATAAGGGCGATGCCGTCATCGGTCAGCAAATTGCGCACGGTGCGGAAATACTCTTTGTAATGCGGTACACCGACATGCTCGAACATTCCTACAGAAACGATCCGATCGAATTTTCCGGTCACCTTGCGGTAATCCATCAGCTCGAACTTTACCTTGTCTGACAGTCCGGCATCTTTGGCGCGTTTGTTGGCCAAAACGTGCTGTTCTTCCGAAAGCGTGACACCCACAACCTCGGCATCGAAGTCCCGCGCCAACATCAATCCCATGCCACCCCAGCCGCAGCCGATATCTAGAATGCGCATGCCGGGTTCAATTCTTAGCTTGGCGGCGATGTGCTGTTTCTTTGCAAGCTGCGCGTCTTCCAAAGACATGTCCGGATCTCTGAAGTAGGCACAGGAATATTGCCGGTCCTCGTCCAGAAACAAATCATAGAGTTCGCCGGAAAGGTCATAGTGATGCGCCACATTGTTTTTGGAGCGGCTAGCAGGGTTAAACTGGTTCACATACCGGCTTATGTGGCGGTAGATTTCCAATGGCCGGTGAAACCACGGGCGCCCATGTTTGGATATGTTGCTCACGGCCAGTGTCAGAAACCCGTGCAGATCATCGTTTTCGATGGTCAGCGTTTCGTCCATGTAGCCTTCACCCGTGGCCATTTCTGGAGACAGGATAATTTTGCGTGGTAAAGATTCATCGTGCAGTGTGACTGCCACTGACACGCCATTGCCGTCCCCGTATCGTTTGGTTGTTCCGTCCGGATAGGTCAGGGTCAAGCTGCCCTGTTGAAAGAGATGTGTGACAAACACATCAAGTATTTTGGTCCACATAGTCCACCCCACGTCTTCTGCGCCACTTCTGGCGCGCCTCGAGGTTCCTTATGCCGTCCTGCCGCGGTGCCGGCTCCCACTCCGACTTATTCCTTGTGGCCAAGATTTTTGCGCAAATTGACAGACCTGTAAACGGTTTTGCCTGGTTGCGCGGTTTCCTGCACAAACGCCGGGCCTTGACTTTGCCGGCTCACACATGTGTATCGGCCCGAACGCAGAATTCGCGGCCCCATTGGGCCGTATGACGCCTCGGAGGCCTTATAATGCACGCATATCGCTCTCACACCTGTGCCGAGCTGACAAAAATCAATGTAGGCGAGATTGTG
>JBCAZO010000183.1:0-5659 GCA_038532975.1 Pseudomonadota bacterium | reverse complement strand
CTTCAATATTGTAAATTGCCTTCTGACAAATTCACAATATTGAAGGATCTGGCGCGGAGGTGAGTGTTGGGATGGTGGGATGAAATCCCACCCTACGCCCTAAATATTTCGCGCGCAAAACGCTTTAGGCTCTTGTTAGGCTTTTCTCTTTCGCGATGTAAATTCTCCACATGTCATCCTCGGGCTTGACCCGAGGACCTCGTGACCCGAGGGTCCTCTATCGCGTCGTGGAAGACGGTAAGCGTAGGCCGGGGTTCGCCCTGGCTGTGAGACTCATTGGCGGGGTGAACCCCCGCCCTACCGTGAATGTAGGGTGGGATTTCATCCCACCTCCCCGATCACAACTCCCGCCCGGCCTTCCACTCGCCCCATTTCATCGTCGCGGTTGCCCCGAGATAGGTGAACGGCAAAGGCGGCAGGCGCGACGGCTCCCCCTGCCTCATCACCTCGGTCACGATCTCACTTTTGACCCCCGAGGCCATCTCGGCCATCGCCATCCCGTGCAACGTCCCACGCGCCAGACCCAAGCCGTTCTGACAGCAGGCCGAAAAGAGCCCCTCCTCCACCTCACCCAAGGCCGGGGCACCGTTCCAGCTCAGGCAAAGCCGCCCGCCCCACCGGTACTCCATCCCGACCCCTTCAAGCATCGGGAAGCGCGCGGCGAAAGACCGGTCATGCGTGCGACCCATCGCGGCCACGCGGGCGTCGGAAATCTTCAGGCTTGGGTCATATGTCACGCGGTTGCGCACCACGATCCTCTCGCCGCCCATACCGCTGATCTTGCGCACCGTGCTGCCCATCGGATCGGCAGGCGTCAGCCCCCATCGCGCCGCGCCACCCAGACGCCTCGACTCCTCCTCGGTCAGGGCCCGGGTCATAGACGCATAGAGGAACACATGCAAAAGCCGCCCCTTGAAGTGGCCAAAGCTGTTGGCATGGCCATTCACCGCCAGAATGACCTTGGGCGCGGTGAGCTGGCCCTTGGGCGTTGTAGCGACCCAGTCGCCCTTCCGTTCCAACGCCACCACCGGTGTGTTTTCAAATATCTGCACCCGATTGCTAACCAGCGCTTGCGCCACGCCGCGCACAAACATCGCCGGTTGCAACATCGCCGTGCCGGGCGTGTATAGCCCGCTCTGGTAATAGTCCGAGCCGGTCAGATCGCGCATCGCGGCGGCATCGAGAAGCTCATGCGCCTCGCCCATCCGCGCCAAGTGTGCGGCGTAGTCCAGGTTATGATGATGCCCTTTCGCGCTGGCCGCCGCATTGGTCTTGCCGGACTGGATGAACGCCTCGTCGCCCAACCCAAACTCTGCTGCCATCTCTGCCGCAAAGGCAATCGCGGTGCGGTTCATGCGCGTCTGCGCGAGGTCTTTTTCCAAAGTCCCGCCGTAATCCTCCGAAGCCAGATCATGCGGCAGGTCGATCATAAAGCCGGAGTTGCGCCCGGCAGGGCCTTGGCCAATGCGTTTGGCTTCCAGGAGAACAATCCGCCCCTTGGGATGAAGCTGGCTCAGTCTTCGGACCGCTGCCAACCCCGCAAAGCCGCCGCCAATCACCAGCCAGTCGGCGGTGGCTTTCTCCTCAAGCATCTGAGGCGCGTCCGCCTCGGGCAGGATCGCGTTCCAACCCGTCACCCCGGGGTCACAGGGCATTTGCGTGATCTTCATGGCAAGCTCAACTGCGCCATGCGTCCGCCATCGATGGTCCAGACCTGACCGGTGACAAAACTGGCCTCATCACTGGCCAGCCAGCAGATAAGCTGCGCCACTTCCTCCGGCGTGCCCGTGCGGCGGACCGGATGAATGCCGCCAATCTCGGCGCGAAATCTTGCCGGATCGGGCATGCTCTCGATGAAGTCCTCGTTGAGCGGCGTGTCGATCCAGCCCGGCGCCACCGCATTGCAGCGCACCCCATCAGGCCCATGATCCACCGCCACGGCCCGCGTCAGCCCATGCAGCCCCGCCTTAGACGCTCCATAGGCAGGGTGGCGCGGGTTCGATCCGAGCCCTTCGATTGACCCCACATTCACAATCGCCCCGCCGCCGCGTTTCAGCATCGGCATGGCGTGAGCCATAAGCAGGAAAGGCGCGGTCAGGTTGACTTGCATCTGCAAATGCCAGTCGGCTTCCGAGGTTTCCTCAACCGTGCCCTCGCGCATCACGCCTGCGTTGTTGATCAGGACATCAAGCGCACCTGCTCGCGCCTTGACCTCTTCTATGACTGCCGCTGGCGATTTAGGATCGGCGAAGTCCGCCGCAATATCTTCATGCGCTGAAGGTCCGCGCTGCGCGCAGAACACTCGCGCACCACCGTCAGCCAACAGCGCCGCCGTTGCCGCACCCATGCCGCTTGAGCCGCCCGTGACCAAAGCCACCTTTCCCGCGAACCGGCTCATGTCACCGGCTTCCCGCCATTGACCTCGACAAGCGCGCCACACATGTAGCGTGCGGCATCTGACGCGAGGAACAACATGACGTCGACAATTTCCTCAGGGCTTGCGATATGGCCAATGGGCACGCTGGCGTTGAGCTGATCCACCGCCTTGCCCGGATCCAAACCGCGAATGGCAAAGCCTGTACGTAACATTGGCGTGTCGACTTCGTTGGGGCAAACGGCATTCACGCGAATGCCCTGATGGGCATGATCCCGGCCGAGGCATTGCGTGAGCGATGCGATGGCGGCTTTGCTCATGACGTAGAGCGGATGGGTTGGCCCTGGCCGCAGCCCCCAACAGGAGGACGTGTTGACAATCGCCCCTCCCCCTCGCGCGGCCATCAAGGGGATCGCCGCACGGCAAATGCGAAACGGGGCTTCGACATTTACCCCCATAGTCAGGGTCCAATCCGCATCACTGGTGGATGTGATGTCGCCGCGTGTAATGACACCGGCATTATTGAAAACAAGGTGCAGCCCGCCCAGGGCCGCCTCGGCCTGAGCGGGAAGTGCATCGCAAAAAAACCCGTCCAGAAGATCGCCATCCAGATGCGTCTCGGCGTCAATTCCACTGCTATCTCGGTCAGTAACCGCAACGCGTGCGCCCTCGGCGCGCAAGGCGCTGACAAGCGCCGCGCCAATGCCGCCCGCCGCACCTGTCACCAACGCGCATTTACCGTCGAACCGCATCACGCCACCTTGTACTTGATCGGCAAGGACAACGCGCCTGTATTGCCGCTGTCGGGCAGCCATTCCGGCGTGCCGTCATAGTCAACTGTGCGAAATGTCTGGCGCAACGCATTGAGCGCACAGCCCGTATCCGTCCGCGCCACGAAATGACCGATGCAATGATGCGCCCCGCCGCCAAAACCGAAATGCTTGCGACGTTTGACAGTGATGTCGAACTCAGACTTCTCGCAAATTTCCGGATCACGCGCGCTGGCGTGAACGAGAAGATGCAGCACCGTACCTTTACGTATGCTCATGCCATCCACCTCCATGTCTTCCATCGCTTCACGGGTGGCCCAGGTTGTGGTCGGGCGTGCGCGGATGAATTCCTCGACTGCGGCGGGGACAAGGCTTGCGTTTTTGCGAAGCGTTTCCCATTGCTCTGGATTGTCTATGAAAAGAGACAAACCCAATCCTAACAATGCCCGAGTTGTGTCGACCCCGCCAAAAATCGAAATCACAATCGTATTGAGTAGCTCTTCGTGGCTACAATCGCCGTTACGATCAAACTCGGCGACCATGCGCGCAACATACGATTGCGTATCTTTTCCAGTCCGCACTTTTGCGACCAGCTCATCCGCCAAGGCAAACAAAGTCACGCAGGCTGCATTGAACCGATCCTGGTATTTGCGCGCCTCAATTCCCATGGCAAGGCCCAGATCAGCAGCGTTATGCGCCACCAATGGCCAGGCCTCGCGCTCCATGCCCAGCAATGTGGTGATGGCCTGTCCGGCAAAAGGTTCACAGAACGCTGATTGAAACTCGCAATGATCCGTTTCACGCAGTTTATTGCACAAATCCTCAGCAATTTCATCAAACGCAGACTTCAGACTAAGGACATATGCCTCACTCAGTGCAGGAATTGCCAAAGCTCGAAGCTTTTGATGTTCTTCGCCTTCTCGCCCGATCACCGAAGCGCGCCAGAAGTCGGCGAATGGTCCTTCGATGCCAACCGTATCGGGCCAGTTGTGGCTGCCTTGCCGAAACCGTCGATCACGCAGGATTTTCCCTACCTGACGATAGCGCAGAACCGCCAAACCAAATGGGGTTTCGGCACACCAATGCATGTCGCGTGCCGCCAAGACTTCGGGACCCCGGGTTGAAAGCCCAGGGT
Source organism: Pseudomonadota bacterium (assembly GCA_038532975.1). GTDB lineage: Bacteria > Pseudomonadota > Alphaproteobacteria > Rhodobacterales > Rhodobacteraceae > Roseovarius. Next base: position 1,380 of record JBCAZO010000183.1, on the reverse strand, counting down.
CGGCCAGATCGAGATATGGCAGGCCGTCAGTCATCAATACTCCTGGTTCAGCGCGTCTACCGCTGGTATCTCCCGCTCGCGCCGCGCGATGTAGTCCAGAAGGGCCTCGTTCTTGGCGTCGTCCAGCTTTGGCTCCTCGTAGTCTTTCAGCATCTGGCGCGCGTATTTCAATGCACGCTCATTGGCCTCTACGCCACCTTCCGCCTGCCATTGCTCGATCGAGTTGTTGTCAAAAAGCTCCGGCATAAAGAACGCCCGCTGGAAGTTTTCTAGCGTGTGCGGATGGCCCAGGTAATGCCCGCCCGGCCCTACGTCAGAGACCGCTGCAATCGCCTCGTCAAAATCATCCCAGCGAATGCCCTCGGCCATGCGGTAGGCCATTGCACATTGCTCGGCATCGATGACGAACTTGGCCATCGAACAATGCATACCAGCCTCGTTCCAGCCCGCGCTGTGCCACATGTAATTGGTGCCCGCCATTTGCAGGGCCATGAGGGTGGTGGCACTTTCATAGCCCGCCTGCGCATCGAGCGTCTTGGCCCCGCCCAGCGTGTTGGACGACCGCCAAGGCACTTTGTAATACCGCGCCATCTGCCCGATCATCAGGTTCATCAGGCTGATCTCCGGCGTGCCTGCCATGGGCGCGCCCGACTTCATGCTGACGGTGCTGAGGTAGTGGCCATAGATCGCAGGGCACCCTTTCCGCACCACTTGGGTGTAAGCCAGCGCGCTGAGCGCCTCGGCATTGAGCTGCGCCACCGTCGGAGCAACAGACGCTGGCGTATTGGCCCCACCCAGAACAAACGGGCTGCACAATACCGGCTGATTGCGTTTGTTGAAGGCGCGCATTGCGCCCAGCATGGTCTCATCCCACACCAAAGGCGAGTTGCCGTTGCAATTGCCGGTGCATACAGGATGCGTGTCGATGTAGTCCTCGCCAAACAGGATCGCGCACATGTCCATCACATCTTCGGCGTTCTTCGGGCTGGTGGTCATGCCCATGAATGTCTTGTCGGAATGCTTCATCGAGGAATAGGTGATGCGCAGATGCCGTTGGCTGATCGGGTGATCATAAGGTTCCACGATGTGATGCGCAGAGCTATGCATCGCCGGCAGCATGTGGCTCAGCTTGTGGAAATTCGCCAAATCCTCCAGCGTCGGATTGCGGCGCACATCATCAAGATCACGCAGGTAAGGTGCGCCGGTCATGGGCACAAAAATCGCATGGTCTTTTCCAAACGAAAGCGTATTGTTTGGATTGCGTGCGTGGTAGGTGAAGGTCTCGGGAATTGTTTTGATCAGTTCCCTCACCAACCCCCGATCAAGATGCACCCGATCCCCGTCACGCACATCCGCGCCTGCGCGCTTCCAATCTGCGAT
>JBCAZO010000182.1:0-5662 GCA_038532975.1 Pseudomonadota bacterium | reverse complement strand
CGGAAACCGGCCCCGTGGAATCACCGTATCGCCGGATGGAACAAAGCTGTATGTTTGTGCGTCGGACGACAATATCGTTCGTGTGTTCGACACCGCGACGTACGAAGAATTGCCCAGCCTGCCGTCCGGTCCCGACCCCGAACTGTTCATTATCGAACCGTCCGGCGAGCGGCTGTACATCGCGAACGAGGACGATAATCTGGTGACTGTGACCAACACGGAAACGCGCACGGTGATTGCCGAGGTGCCCGTGGGTGTCGAACCCGAAGGGATGGGCATGAGCCCGGACGCCAAATGGGTAGTGAATACGTCCGAAACCACCAACATGGCGCACTTCATCTCGACCGAGGATTACAAGATCAAGCACAACGTGCTGGTCGATCAGCGCCCGCGCTATGCGCAGTACACGGCCGACGGCAAACGCCTGTTTGTCACATCCGAGATTGGCGGCACCGTATCGGTCATGGACATTGCCGAGGATGGTGCCCCGACAGTGGTTGGCAAAATCAGCTTTGAAGTACCCAATGTGCAACCCGAATGGTTGCAACCCGTCGGCGCCAAGGTCACCGCAGATGGCACAAGGTTGTTCGTGGCCCTGGGCCCGGCCAACCGGGTCGCTGTTGTTGACGCGCAAAGCCTCGAGGTGCTTGATTATATCCTTGTCGGGCAGCGTGTCTGGCAGCTCGATTTCACGCCGGACGGCAAATACCTGCTGACCACCAACGGCAATTCCAACGATATCACGGTGATCGATGTGGCTCGGGAAAAGGCCATTCGGTCAGTTCAGGTGGGCGACCAGCCTTGGGGTGTCGTGACAATTGACTGATTAAAAAAGGGCAGGATGGCCTAAAGGGAGAGAGATGATGAAGAAACTGATCGCAGCCGCCATGTTGGCCTGCTTTGCTGCACCGGTGGCTGCTGCACCTCTTTGCGATGATCTGGGCTTTGCCGGACTTTTGGCAAAGTGCAACCGGGGCGACACAATCGATCTAACGCTCGCATCGGGTCAACCGTTGCACGAAACCGGGCAGGTCATGCTGCAATCGGGGGCTTACTATAAGCTCCAGATCACGGCTGATGGGTCGGCGGAACTGGCCGTTGAGGGGCCAGATTTTTTTCGCGCGATCTGGATGAACGAGATCGTCATCAACAAAATCGAGATCCGCCCAATGGCCATCGATTCAATTGAGTTCGACAAAGAGGGCGTAGCGGAGCTGTCGTTTATCGCGATAAAGCCGGGCACCCATGTGATCAGGATCCCGGGCTCCAGCGGTGAAACGCAACAAGTCAAAATCTCAATCCAATAAGGAAGTTCGCCCATGAAACATATCATTGCGATTGCTGCCCTCGTTGCGACCCCGGCCTTTGCCGAAGACAAGATCAGTGCGGAAACCGTTGAAAAGATTGAAGCGTATCTGGCCTCTATCGACTGCCAGATGGACCCCGATGACATCGAGGTCGAGGACGATGGCTATGAACTGGACGATGTGATCTGCAAGGGCGGCAACCAGTTCGACATCGAGTTGGACAAAGACCTGAACGAGGTGGGTCGCCGTGCCGAATAGACGCGGATCATATAGGGCGATGTAGGCTCCTTCTTTGTGATGGAGCATCTTTGCGTTTCAAAGGGAGCAAAGACATGCGTCTTTTTGCACTGGCCGTAGTGGCCGCAGTTTGGGGATCCGCCGCGCTGGCACAGGATTTGCCAACGATCAAAGCCGCTGTTCTCAAGATCGGGACCGTGAATTGGGAACTGGCAACGATCACCGAGAACGGGTTGGACGAAGCGAATGGCTTTACGTTGGATGTTCAGCCCTACGCGGACAACGGTGCCACGCGCATTGCCGTCGAAGGTGGCGAGGCCGACATCGCAGTTGCCGACTGGATCTGGGTCGCGCGGCAAAGGGCGGCAGGAAAGGACTATGTCTTTATCCCGTACTCCAAGGCCGTCGGAGGCGTGGTTGTACCCAAAGACAGTGACGCAGAAACCCTCGCTGATCTGGCCGGAGGCAAGGTCGGTATTGCAGGGGGTCCACTGGACAAATCCTGGCTTATCCTGCGCGCCTATGCCCAGCAGGAATATGGGTTCGACCTCAAGGCCGAAACCGAGCAAGTGTATGGCGCTCCCCCGCTCATCTTCAAAACCGCACTTGGCGGCGATCTGAACGGCGCGATCAACTTTTGGCACTTCCTGGCCAAGATGAAGGCGTCCGGCATGAAAGAGCTGATCTCGGTCGAAACGGCGGCCCAGGCACTTGGGTTGGACACGAACACACCGCTTCTTGGCTACTTTATGAAGGAGAGCTTTCTGGCCGAGAACCCAGGCATTGCTCAGGCGTTTTTCGATGCGTCTCGCGCGGCCAAGGACAAGCTGGCAACCGACGATGCAGCATGGGAGGCCATTCGCCCGCTTATGAATGCCAAGACAGAAGCACAGTTTGAACAGCTTAAAGCAGATTGGATCAAGGGTATTCCCGCGCGCGGTCCAGTAAACGCCGGCGCTGCGGACAAGATGCTTTCGTTGATGGCAGAACTGGGTGGTGCCGAACTGGTTGGAAAGGCCACGCAAATGCCAGCAGGTCTGTTCGCCGATATTCAGTAGATGTCTGACAGGTTAACGCCTTTTCTGTCGATCTTTGGGCTGCTGCTGCTCTGGGTAGTGGCGGCTCAACTGACCAGTGATGCGCAAGTTCTGCCCACACCCTGGGACCTTTTACCGCTTTACGCGCAAGAGATTTCGTCGGGCGAACTCTTCAAGCATCTGGGCGCGACTCTTGTCCGGGTTTTTTGGGCGTTTGCCCTAGCCATGACATTGGGCATGCTGATCGGGCTTAGCATGGGGCGGTCTGCCCGTGTGAACCAGTGGCTTGACCCCTGGCTGGTGATATTCCTGAACCTTCCGGCACTTGTGCTGATCGTGCTGTGCTATCTATGGATCGGGCTCACCGAAGCGGCGGCGATAATCGCCGTGACACTGAATAAGGTGCCAAACGTGGCCACCGTCCTGCGCGAAGGAGCACGAGCCATGGATCCGCAACTTGATGCGATGGCGCAGGTATACCGGATGTCCAAATGGACGCGCTTTCGTCATGTCGTTTTGCCTCAGCTCGCACCATTCATCGCGGCGGCCGCCCGGTCTGGTGTTGCGGTAATCTGGAAAATCGTTCTGGTGGTTGAATTCCTGGGCCGGTCGTCCGGGATCGGGTTTCAAATCCACCTGTACTTTCAGTTATTCGACGTGGCGATGGTGCTCGTCTATGCCTTTTCCTTCATCATCGTGATGCTTCTGGTGGAGTGGGTGCTGCTGCAGCCATGGGAACGGCGGACATCACGCTGGCGCCTTGCATGATCCAGGTTGATATCACATCCAAATCCTTTGCAGGTACGCAGATCCTTGGCCCGATCCGCTTTGATGTCGCCGCTGGCGAAACGGTCGCAATTGTCGGGCCGTCAGGGATCGGGAAATCGACACTGTTGCGGATTGTATCAGGGATCGACCCTGATTTTGAGGGACGTGTTACAGTTCCAAAGTCTATCGCTTTTGTCTTTCAAGAACCTACACTGCTGCCGTGGCGATCGGCGTTGGACAATCTGATCTTGATCCACCCAAATCTGACGCGGGCCGCCGCGGAGACTGCCTTGGATCGCGTTGGCCTGAGTGACAAAGCGGGGTTGTTCCCCGGACAACTTTCGTTGGGTCAACAACGACGCTTGTCATTAGCGCGTGCCTTTGCCGGAGAACCGGACCTGCTGATTTTGGACGAACCATTTGCGTCGCTCGACGCCGATACGTCACAAGCGATGCTCGCCCTGACCGAAAGTCTCATCGCCCAGCAGCGACCGGCGACCCTTCTGGTCACACACGACATGAAAGAAGCACAGCGATTGGCTGAAAGTATCCTGACGCTGACCGGATCTCGCAATGGTGCCCGTGTATTTTAACATAATGCAAATTTTGTGCGATAAGTTATGTTGCAACCAGGCAGAAATGTCACATCTTTTTCAAAGCGGAAATTTCACCACAGGGCGCGACAAGAGCAAGGCTTAGCAGCCCGGAGACCTCAAATATCGCAGGGCTGAAAAGCCTTGCGGGCATTATGCTGAGATCGTCCTGGAGTTGATACGCAACGTTCTCAATCATAGGACGCGACCATGGATTACCCGCCTTGGCTTCCAACACCTGAATACTCAAGACCAGGCATGTTGCTTGCTCTTGCGCGCTGTACTTATGAAATCTGGTACCAGCCTGAAATGCACGTTGAGAGAGGTGAAGTCCTGACGTTTGATAGTCCTTGCATGAGTGACCTTGAGCGGGTCGCTTCTGTGCTCCAGAAAACTGGCTTCACTCGCTGTACTGACCACATTGGTCGCCGGAGTGTCTTTAACGTCGGCCCGGATGAATTTGGCAGACTTGCTGAGGCGGCCCAAAATGCATCGATCTCTGACAGCGAGATTGAAGGAGCCATAGTGAAGCTGGCCGAGGGGAATTACAGAACCAACCTCGAAATCGAGAAACTTGCCAAGATGATTGCTACCCAGTCATAGTTGATCAGCTTTGTGCGGCTCTCTCGGCCCGCCTTCGTTCGTTGTATGCTTCCATCTTTGAAGGGCGACCAGGTCGACGGCGACCCGTCTTCTTGTAGCCATTCTTCGCGCTACCAGGTTTAACCTTTGGTGGCGTTGCAGCCTTCACCCGGTTGGTTTTCAGGCCGCCATACTCCTTCCACTAAATGTAGTCGGTGAACTGGGTCACGCCGATCGCGCGCACCGCCTCGGCGACTGACTGGCCTTGCGACACCAATACGTCGACTTGCCCGAGCTTCGCGAAAATCTCTTTGGGCATGTGCTTCTTCTGGGGCATTTCTTCGTCCTCGATCTGGCTCGAAAGCCTACTTCAGCGAGGACCACTTTTTAGAGGGCAGGCCAGCCGTTAAGGCATTCGCCATCTGACCCGAAAGCCGTAAGAATGCGTCATAGCTGATCGTTTCCTCATTCTGCAGGATGAGGAACGGTGAAAGATTTCCGACATGCCGTCCGAACAGATCGCAAAACAGAGGGTTCGGCATGCGTATCTCTCCTAGAAAACAGTTCGGCGGCTTAGACGGCCGACGGGGTGGTGTTAGGCGATGCGATGACCGCCCGAGAGGTCGCGAAACGCTATTGGATTTCGGCGACTTGATCCAGTTGGTAGAAATCATCCACCTTTGCAACATGAGCCTGTCGCCAACCCTTTATGGCATGTGGACTTTGGCATAGTCGGGACGGCCAAGCCCGCCGTCGGCGTGCTTGGCAAAAGTAAGTTCGGCCCGCAGTTGCGACCCAAAACGCCGGTTTTCTCTTTCGGACCATGACGATAGGTCATCGACCGCCGGCTCTGGTAATGGCCGGAATATTGTTACAAAAGCACGTGACAGCCTCGCCCTAGGGCAATACCAATTTTATCGGAAGAGCGACTTGGGTCCTCGTTGGCCCGCGATCCGAAGGGAGGAACACATGACATTGACAAGGAAGGGGTTTCTTAACCTCGTAGGGGCCGCCGCCATGGCGTTTGGTCTTGGCGCAACAGCCGTGCAGGCACAGGAGGTCACGCTGACACTCCACCAATTCCTGCCGGCGCAGGCCAACGTGCCCAAGTCGCTCTTCCGATAAAATTGGTATTGCC
>JBCAZO010000181.1:0-5707 GCA_038532975.1 Pseudomonadota bacterium | reverse complement strand
ATCAATGGCAGCACTTTTTGCGTCACCAACCCTCGCCCATGAACACTCAATAAATGGCCTGACAGTGACCCACCCAATGGCTTTTGAAACACCAAAAACCGCCAAAGCCGGTGCAGGTTACATGGCCATTACCAACGACAATGAAGAGGCTGACCGACTTATCGAAGTCAAAGCGGACTTCCCACGCGTGATGCTTCACACGACCGAAGAAAAAGATGGCATCGCCAAGATGATCCACCTTGAAGCCATCGATATCCCCGCAGGTGACACGATACTTTTGGAACCCGGCGGGCTTCACGTGATGTTCATGGGTCTTGACGGTGATCCGCTAGAGGAAGGTGAAGAAATTCCCGCCACGCTGGTGTTTGAAAATGCCGGCGAATTGGAAATTGTCTTCAAGGTCGAAAAGCGCCATGGCGAAGCAAAATCACATGATCACTCAGATCACAGCGATCATTCAGGACATTCTACAAACTGATCGTTCTAGTCCAGCGCGGCGGAAAACGTGGACCCGGTCAGCTCCTGGCTAAATGGCACGGGGTGCGGGTCCCGTCCTAGCCGCGCGCGATACACCGGCAGGCTTTCAGCCACGCGCATCACATAGTTGCGTGTCTCGTTGAAGGGGATGTGTTCGATCCAGTCGATCACATCTACCCCGCCTCGGCGCGGGTCGCCAAACCGTGACATCCACCGCGATGGGCGCGACGGTCCTGCATTATAGGCCGCGGCCATCATCACAATGTTGCCGTCGAACTGGCGGGCCATACGCGCCAGATATTCGGCACCAAGCTTTGCATTGTATTTCCAATCCTCAAAAACCCGAGCGCGGTTATGACCTGTGGCGCCAATCGCCCGTGCCATCTCAGCCGCAGTTGCTGGCATAAGTTGCATAAGACCCATGGCCCCTGCACCACTGGTGACAGTTTGGTCAAACTCACTTTCACGGCGCGCAATGGCCAAAGACAACTCAGGCGGGACCGGCAGTTCAAGCGACTTCAGCGGGTGCAGCGGATAGTAAGATCCTGGCAATGCTATGCCACGCCGCGCCGCAGTTTTTGACACCATCACCTGCAAATGCTCCGATCCAAGCGCGGCCATGGCGTCGCCCAACTGGCCCAACTCGGTTCGGTTCAGGTCAAGTGCAAGATGCCGAAAAAACCGTTCTGCGAGGTTCTCACGTCCGTTTGCGTAGGCCAGCAAACCAGCCTGGAAAACATCGCGCTTGGCAAAATCAGCCGTGCGCCAGTCAGGAAACTTTTCGTCTCCGACCAGCTCAGGGTCCGACGGGAATCCGCCGCGTTCCGCTGCAAGCAAACCATAAAAACTTGTCTGGTGCAGCGCACCCAATTCATAAGCGAGTGCAGCACCCTCTGCGTTGCCCAGTGCCTCTTGGGCGCGCCCAAGCCAATAGCCTGCGCGACCAAGCGAGATCGGCGTTTCAACCTTATCCATAAAGCGTTGGAAATGCGCCACCGCTGTCTCTGGATCATTGAGGTCAGTCAATGCGATGAACCCCGCCAACCATTCCAGGTCAGCAAAATGAGATCCTTCCACCAAACCATGCGTAGCAGCCAGATCATAGGCCGTTTGCGCAGCTCCATCTCGCATTCGGTCGCGTGCCAACTCCCGACGCCACCCTGCCCAGCGCTCGGCTTGCCCAAGACCATCAGCCTCGCGGCTTTGACGCAGAATCACCTTTATGGCTTCGTCGCTCTCACCGCGTTTGATGTGCCGATTGAAGAGGGCGTAGGCCACATGCGGATTGCTCTTGGCGCTCTTTGGCAGCGTTTCGAGACGTTTCAGCGCTCCTGTCTTGCCCGCCTCGATACTTTGCCGAATTTCGGCCAAAGCACGGGTTTCGTCATCTACCAAAGGCAACATCAAAGCCACATCCCGCAGTCCCCGCCAGAGCGCCATATCGAGCCGTGCCTCGTGATGCGGCTTCAACAGCTCCGCCCAATCTTTCATGAATGCGTTATGTTCGTCTGTGGTCAGATCAAGCGTACGCCACGCCAGAACCACAGCCACCTCCGCGTCGCCCTGACGCCCCTCTGCGCGCAACGCCTCTGCCAACCCTAGAGCGGCGCGCCCCGATTGCGGTGCACTGCTCTCAAAAAAGGCAATGACAGACTTCGGATCACCCTGGGCAATGGTCAACTCACTTTTGCGGCGCAGCAATTCCAGGTCCGGCCAATCTGGATGGGCTTCCAGAAAGTTAAGGATATCTTGCTGTGATCCATAGCCTTCACGCAGCCGATGCCATTCGATTAGCGTGGCAGCACCCAGCCCACTGCGCTCTGCAAGACTTGCGGCGACACTCCACCGCCCCGCCTGCATCGCGTCAAAAGCACTGGACAAAGGACGCGGACCGACGGGCGCCGGTTCTCCGGCCAACACCGGAGGTGACAGCACAATAACCGCAAAAACAAGGGACAGAACACGCAACATCTCTTGCATTTTCCCAATCACAGACGATAGACAACGCCAGCCTAAGCAGGCGAACAGACATAGTCTAATCACTTGCTTGGCAGAAAGATGGCACCGGCATGGCCCGAACGGGACATGTCGATACACCAGCCCAAGTGTTAAACCGCTTAGGGCTAGACATAGAAAGGAGCGTATCATGTTCAAAGGATCTTTTCCTGCCCTGGTCACGCCGTTCAAGAACGGTGAACTGGATATTGATACGCTCAAGAAGCTTGTTGAGTGGCATATTGGTGAAGGAAGTCATGGGCTTGTGCCGGTTGGAACCACCGGTGAGAGTCCCACACTGAGCCATGAAGAACACGAAATGGTGGTTGAAGAAGTTGTGCGCGCCGCAGCGGGCCGTGTGCCTGTAATTGCGGGTGCGGGAAGCAATAACACGGTAGAATCCATCCGATTCATGCAACACGCCGAAAAAGTCGGCGCCGATGCAGCCCTTGTTGTCACACCATATTACAACAAGCCCACCCAACGCGGGCTGATTGCACACTACACCGCGCTGCACGATTGTTGTGAGCTTCCGATCATTATTTACAACATCCCGGGCCGCTCGGTCGTTGACATGACACCCGAAACCATGGGCGAGTTGGCCAAATTACCCCGGATTATCGGCGTCAAGGATGCCACTGGTGATCTGGCCCGCGTCAGCCACCAGCGCATGACCTGCGGGCCGGAGTTCTGTCAGATTTCCGGCGAAGATGCGACTGCGCATGGGTTTAACGCACAGGGTGGCGTGGGTGTGATTTCAGTTACGGCGAATGTGGCGCCGAAAATGGTTGCTGACGTACAGAATGCCACGCTGTCCGGCGACTATGCCAAGGCTTTGGAAATTCAGGATCGTCTGATGCCTTTGCACAAGGCCATTTTCACCGAACCGGGCCTTGTCGGCGCAAAATACGCCATGTCACAATTGGGTCTATGCAGCGAGGAAGTACGCTCGCCTCTCACAGGGTTGAGCGATGAAACGCGCGGCATGGTCGACGACGCTCTGCGATTTGCAGGGTTGATGAACTAGACAGCTGGACGCGGCCGACCGATGGCAGAGCTGCTGATCGTCTATCATTCCCGCACAGGCGGCAGCCGCCAAATGGCTCAGGCTGCTGCCAAATCCGCAGAAACCGAGATCACAACAAGGCTTGTCAAAGCGGCAGACGCTACACCCGAAGACCTCCTTCAAGCCTCGGGCTATATCTTCTGCGCCCCGGAAAACCTCGCCGCCATTTCAGGTGTTATGAAGGATTTCTTTGATCGCTGCTACTACCCCGTTTTGGGGCGGATCGAGGGCCGCCCTTACGCCCAAATGGTGTGTGCTGGTTCAGACGGCGAAAACGCCGTGCGCCAGATTGCTCGAATTGCCACAGGGTGGCGATTGAAAGAAATCCAGGAGCCGATCATCGTCTGCACCCATGCGCAGACACCAGAAGCAATTCTGGCAGAGAAGAAACTAACAGAGGAACAACTCTTGCCATGCCGTGAACTGGGTCAGGCGTTTGGAGCGGGGTTGAGTATGGGGGTGTTTTAACAGTGACACCCATTAACGCTTTGAGGTACGCACCTGAGGTTGCTTACCCGGTTCCGACTTAATCTCAAAACCTTTGAGCTCCCTGACGAGGTCGCTCAATTTCTTGAAACCGTATGTCCTCGTATCAAAGTCAGGCTTATCGGCCAAAAGTTGATGACCAATGCGAGATAAGGCGTACCAATTTCCTTCCACGTCAATCTTGTCCATTGCAGACAAAATCAATTTCTCCGCTTCATTGGATAAATTTTTCGACAGTTTTTGGTCTTTCAAAGATTGCGCAGTATCTTCGGTGTCCTGATATATGTTTTCGATCGTAACAAATCGATTGCACGCGTTCTTTAAAGCATTTGGTGTCTTGCGTTCACCGATTCCAATAACGGTCAAACCGTTCTCTCGTATGCGGCTTGCCAGTCGGGTGAAATCACTATCCGATGAGACAAGCACAAAGCCATCAAAGTGGCCTGTGTGAAGGATGTCCATCGCGTCAATTACCAAACCTATATCAGACGCGTTTTTACCCTTCGTATTCGCCGATTGCTGATGCTGGACCAAGCCCAGTTCATGCGCCGCTTTGCTCCATCCAGAGAGACGAGCATCAGACCAATCGCCATAGACCCGCCGCAGCCCTGGCTCACCATAGGTTGTGACTTCTTTTAGGATCGCATCAGCGTGTTTTGCAGGAACGTTATCCGCATCAATCAACACCGCCAAAATCTTTGGGTCGTCAGGCATGGGCAATCTCCTTTAGATCACCCTGCCCGACTACAACTCAAAGTAAAACTCGATTAGGCGTTTTCGCCGATTTTATCCTGTGTCTGCGTCTCAAAATCCGACGCATCATGCCGTTCCCACAACTGCTCAGATGGATCACCCATCGTCCGGTTCACCATGCGGCCGCGTTGAACAGTTGGGCGGTCGAGGATTTTCTCGGCCCAGGCCACAACGTTCTTATACTCATGCACAGACAGGAAGGTGCCCGCGTTGTACTGCCGCCCAAGCACCAAGTTGCCATACCAGGGCCAAATGGCCATGTCTGCAATGGTGTACTCGCTTCCCGCAATAAACGGTCGATCCGCCAGACGCTTATCCAGCACGTCAAGCTGACGCTTGGTTTCCATGGCAAAGCGGTCAATCGGATATTGCCACTTCTCAGGCGCATAGGCGTAGAAGTGACCAAAACCGCCGCCTAGATATGGCGCACTGCCCATTTGCCACATCAACCAGTTCACGACCTCAGTCCGCTCTGGGCCAGATGCCGGCAGGAACGCTCCGAATTTCTCAGCCAGATGGATAAGGATCGAACCAGACTCGAACACATGCAAAGGCTCTGTTCCGCTGCGATCCACAAGGGCTGGTATTTTTGAGTTCGGGTTCACCTCAACAAAACCAGACCCGAACTGATCCCCATCGCCAATCCGGATAAGCCACGCGTCATATTCCGCATCATGCCCTGCGGCCAGAAGCTCTTCGAACATCACGGTGATCTTCACCCCATTGGGTGTGCCCATCGAGTAAAGCTGAAACGGGTGCTTGCCTACCGGCAGCTCTTTGTCATGTGTTGCACCTGCTATGGGCCTGTTGGTAGAGGCAAACGTACCACCGTTCTCCTGCTCCCATGTCCAGACCTCAGGGGGTGTGTAAGTGTTGTCGCTCATTGGGGCGTTTCCTCTTTCAATACGTGCGTTGTCCAAGAGGTAACGG
>JBCAZO010000180.1:0-5743 GCA_038532975.1 Pseudomonadota bacterium | reverse complement strand
GCGATTGGGCGCTGGTTGATACCGACAGCATGACCAGCCGTGCAACATTGATCAAGAATCTTGAGAAAACCTGGGCCAACCTGCCGCTTAAATCTCTCGTATCCACGTTCGAGGAAAAAGGATTGAAGCGAGATGTCAGAGTTGGCTGGAAACACTTCAAAACCACAGACGTGAACATGTGGCAACAGCTCAAAAGGATTGGTGAAAAAGAGTTGGAGCTGGAAAAAGTCACCAAAGAGCTGCGCGAAATGACCGGCCGCGCAGGCGCTTTAACAGCCGTGAAATCCTTTACGCTGAAAATGGGCGAAGGAATTGCAAAGGGTCTTGCCAAAGAAGCAACAAAAAAGGCGATCGCGGAAATCCTCGAAGGCAGTTTCTTTGAGGACTACATGATGTCTCAGGTTGATCTGAGCCATGCTGTAACGCGGTTTCAACACGCAGGCGGGCTGTATTGGAGCAACGAAGACCTTCTGGCCATTGCCCGCGCGAAGCTATCAGGGTTAATGCTGCGCGATCTGGGGCCAAGCCTTTTGATCGAAGAGCGTAATGAGCCATTTTATCCCGAAGAAGATTACAGGTTTCGATTGGAATTCGCACGCGCGCTACCATCGGATGTACGTGACGCAACAATTTCGGTTTATGTGGGCGGGATGAAACTCCTGCGCGATCAAGGCTCAACTGAATTCATATGGCGCATGCCGGAAGACGCGGTAAAGCAGTTGCATCGTTCGCTGCCAGAAACGCTTCCCATCGAAATCGTGGTGCAATAGCGGATTTGTTTAAAAGCGACTTTCGCAATTCTGCGTTTCAAATGGTTGCAGTTTGCAAGAACGTTACGCGGACATTCGAAACAAGTCAGCTTTCTCCGGTTTACATATTTCGCTTGTCTATTTGGGCGTTTGGGCCCAAGTTTCGAAACAGAAGCATTCGTTGTCAGTTCTTGGCTAGATAGTTGCGCTGTCCGCGCCGTAGACGTTCGACCGACTATTGTTTTTTGCACGCGTAGCGAATGACCGGTTTGCCAGGCCGAATTGCTGAAGCTTGGGGGCATCTGACAACGGCAGCTTTGGGCCGCCTTTGCAAATGCAACCAAAAGAGTGCGGCCAATATGCTGAGATCGATCTGGTTGCCAGGAACAGCTCTACACGTCGTTGAGCCTCAGGGAGTTTGGGAGACAAAATCCAACAGGCGCTGCCGGATTTCAGCCCAGATTTCGGGGCCACGGATGCTATGACCTTGGTCGGGAATTATCATCAACTCGTGGGATTTACCGGCTTCGGCCAAGCGTTCTGAAAAGTCGTAAGACTGGTTCGGAGAGACGCGAGTATCGCGGTCTGCGTGATAAAGGAATATTGGCGCTGTAATCTCGTCAACATGCTCGATAGGTGACAGATCACGCAATAGCTCCTGCTGATCGGCAGGCCCAAATTCCTTTTCGAACCATCCGTGGATGTTGGTCTCACCATTTTTCGAAGGATCAACGACAGCGGGCAGGTCGTAAAATCCACCGCCTGCAATGGCAAAACCCAGATCAAGTCGTTCTGGCCCCGGATAGCTAACCGCGCGGACCGCAGCCCACCCGCCATGGCTGTATCCTGTTGTACCAATCTGTCGGCTGTTTGGAATTTCGTACCTTTCTACAAGATAACGTGCGACGGCCAGAGTATCCCGGATAGGCGCATCAGCTTTTTCACGGTCGTTGCTGTTTGCAAACTCTGTTCCATACCGCCAATCCCCCCGCACGGCGGGACTAACTGTGGTCAAGCCTAAAGCGCAAAAAAGATGATGGTAGGACGAAAACTCATTCTGGCCGCCATAGTAAGCGGTAATAATAAACTTCTGTTCTTCGATGGGAGGCAAGTCTCTTGGGCGGTAGATAAACACATCTAGAGTTTGAGTACCTGGCGATTGACTGCTTTTGTCCTCATGAGTGATTTGCAGCCGTTCGACATTACACTGGCTGAGTTGATTATTAATCTCTGCTAGACCTTTGATTGCGTTCTGTGACGTGAAGCCGCCATCATGCATTACAGTTAGCATATCGAATGCAGCGTATGTTTCTGGGGAAAATTTGCCGACCATAACTTGGCCGTCATAACCATCAGCAAGCCAAACATCTTCCGGCAGAGTGGTCGTTGACAGAGGTGTCAATCGGTCAGGTTCGACGGCAAAAACTTCTAGCTTTGTCTCAAAGGGCGTTTCGGTTGTGACCATGATATTAGGAGTTTCACCCAAGCCCGCAGGTTGAAACCCAGAAAGGGTGCGATCAAAGCGGTGTAACAAAACCGCCTCATCTGCTTCGAAATCGTAGCGGTAAAGATCACGGTCAGCTGAAAATAGTGCTTGTGACTCACCACCCCAACCATGCCGCACTTCCACCCAACCTTTTCCATGGCCTTCGAACATCAGGGAAACGGAACCATCGGACAAATTGTAGGCGTAGAGTTCCTGTTTGTTGCGGTCGCCATCTTTGAGCGCAGGAAACACCACGCGCTCAGAGTCTGCCCGGAGTTTGGTCCACCAGTTGATGCGGGCTGGCATTGCTGGATTATCGTCGCATATCAGCTGACGGGTTTGCGTGCTGCCATCCTCTAGAATTCGCAGCTCTTCTAAGCATCCTTTTGCTGCATCTGACGATCCATATCGAGCGGTATAGTAAATCGCGCTGTGATCTTTTGATTGAGTAAATTCGTAGACGTAATCCACATCCGTCAACTTGCTAGGCTTGTCCGTTCCGTCTGCGAAAAGCCAAAGGTTTATTCGTTCGGCTTTGTCCTCATCCGCTTCGGCAACCAGTCCGCCAAGGCGCGTGTTGAGATATCTGCGCCAGAAGTTAATCGAATTCAGGTTGGTATTGGTGACTTTCGTGGCTGACTGACTATCGAGTGATATTGATTTTGAAGGATCCCAATCCGTGACGAAGAGATGTTTACCTTCCCCTTCCACGTGACGGCTGAAGTAAATTTTTTGATGTTCAATCGCTGCGAGTTCTATTCGGTAAGGAAAGGCAAAGGAATACGGTGCACTGTCAATGCTGCGTCCTTGGTAAGTTAGGATGAATGGGTTTGAGGAATCCGCAACTGAATAAGATGGCGAGCAAAACAAAGCGACCGTCAAAGTAGCCGAATACCTTGAACGTGTTTTCTTCATGGAAACGCCTCCTTGTAAACGAGCTATTCGCAAAATGCCCAAATCTTATGTGTGCTCATCCTAGAGGCGAAAAAAACTCAAGCAAGCCATAGCGCCGTGAGCTTTCGCAACTATAGCAAGCAGTACTTGGTGCAAACGCAATGAAGGTCGCAAAGTCAGCATTTGGCGAGTTCGACCCACCGAAAAGACCGCCTTCGCAGCGAACGGCTGGAAAGCGGGCCTGCGACCGCAGCATCGTAGGATCCTGCCGAGTGTCTCTTTTGGGCCGACACGGGAACCTCGAACACTAGGTAACACTAAGTTGACCAGTTTTAGAGCGTATAGCTGTCCAAACTGCTGCTCCAACCAAAACGCAGAGCGCGTCAATAAACAAAACGTCGATTGAGGATGTGACCAGAGCTTCGCCAATGGAAAGCCCGCCTGTCTGTATACGCAGGATAGGCAAGAGAAGAACACCCACGGCTAGTATTCTGCCATACCGTTTATTTTGCTCTTTGACTGGCGCGGCCCACCACCAAACGGCGACCAGCAGGCTAGCGCACAAGACGAGAAGGAATGCCCGTGCCGTCCATAAGCTTGGGTCGCTCGTCAATCTGGTCAAGAAATAGCCATAGACCGCGCCCAACATGGCAAGTGGCACGACCCAAGTGGAGATTGAAAACACCCGCCCTGCGCAGTTCCAGAACGGATCGTCATGTCGTCTGCGCATCCAAAGTTGCATCCCCGACACGATGGTAAAGGTCATGGCCGCGCCCAATGCGGCCCACACGAGGCGTGATGTCTTACCGGCGAAGTCGCCGAAATGCAGGGGCGCGGTGAGTTCGGCTAGCGTTGATCCCACTGAGGCTTGCGTGCCAACCAGATGGGTGTGCCCCAAAAACGCGCCGCTTGGTCCTTTGAATTCCAGCGATGTCCCCCGCAGCGCGCCAGGAGCTTGAGCGTGGAATGTTTCCACGATGGCGTCAGCACGACCTCCGCGGTGAATGT
Organism: Pseudomonadota bacterium; assembly: GCA_038532975.1. Lineage (GTDB taxonomy): Bacteria > Pseudomonadota > Alphaproteobacteria > Rhodobacterales > Rhodobacteraceae > Roseovarius. The sequence continues at coordinate 1,606 of JBCAZO010000180.1, read as the reverse complement.
TGATTACCGTAATGGGGGCTTTTGCGATCTTCTCGGCTTCGGCAACAATGGTGTCCAGATTGGCAAGGTTTGCCGGTTGTGGCTCTTCGATGACTGGCACCCCAATGACGGCCTCCAAGGCTGCCTCCTGATCGCCGCCGAATGCCACCATGGCCAATATCGGAAGACCCAGGGAGACTGCAAAACTCAAGAATGCACCCGTAAAGGACAGCAATATGGCAAACGGCAGTGACCAAACACCCGCCAGGTTGTGACGATCTCGAATAGACACGACACGGTCGCCGGGTCGTTCTGTCACAAAGAAATCGCGGAAAATGTTACGGTGGATCAGAACACCCGTGATCGCCAATATGAGCATCACGACACCCAGCGTTCCTGTAATATAAAGACCCCAGCGCCCGGGAACATGCAGTCTAACATGCAGGTCGACCAGAAAGTCCTCTAACGCGCGCTCGTCCAAGCCAGTGCCGAGATCTTCCAGAAGACCCGCCTGCGCCTTTACGACATGCCCGGACGAAGGATTGACAAGAAACTGCCGCCCAAAGATACCGCGGCCTGCCTCAATGCGCACTTGTGACGACCCAAAGAAGAGCCTCAGGGTGCCGTTCGGCCCTTCGCCTACGATGATGTCTTCCTGAAGTTCGACGGGGACTTGTGCCGCGAGCCGCTGAAAGTGACGGTTGAGCGGTTTGCTTAGTGGCCCTGCTTCGCCTGTCTTGCCTTCTGCCCAGTGGCCAATTTCATGGGAAAAGACAACGACCGTGCCAGTCAACATGACAGTGTAGAGCAAAATTGAAAGGCTTACGGCCAACCATCCGTGGAGGTTGATCAGTCGCTTGGTTTGCTCTGCGATCAACGCCATAAGACAAGCTCAGAACACAATCGACAAACCGATGATGATGATCGCGGCAACGCAGAGCCCGCCGTAAACCAGACCGGTTTTTCGGCCATCCAGCGACATCACTGGGGCTATTGCCAGAATGGCCCAAAGAAGTGGGAACAAAAGCGCGGGCAAGACCATGTGGTTCACGCCGCCCGCCCCGGCGGGCAAAACCAGCGGCAAAAAGGCCATCAGTAAAACGGCCAGCACAAACGCGCCGGGCCCAGCCAAAAGCCAACGCAAAAAGCTACTGCGCGCAAAACGAGAGTGGGGCATAAAGTCAATCCAGCAAATGATGACGACAGCGACGGCTGGCTAAAAGACACATTTCTTGGCTGACCTAAGGGTATTTGATGCCACCCATAGTGCTGTGCTTCAATAGCAATTTGGATATTTCCGATCATTTTTATTAGGTATTGATCTGTTTTGGCAAATATGATCATGTTTGTTGGCCACCCCAGCAGAGTAGCCACTCCCGCCAGGCTCGCGAATTTGCAAACCGTAAAGGCGGAGCTGGGGGATGAAATTTTCAATATGGCTGCTGTGTGGCGTGTCACTTGTCGCGCTGAACACGCATCGCGCACATGCGCAGTCGGAAGATGATGCTTTTGATCTGGGCACGATTGTTCTGCGTGGGGAACTTCAGACGCGAACACTTCAGGACAGTCCAACATCTGCGGCTGTGGAAACCGGTGAGGCCCTGGAAAAGCGTGGTGATCCGGATCT
>JBCAZO010000179.1:0-5745 GCA_038532975.1 Pseudomonadota bacterium | reverse complement strand
GTCACGATTGATTTTGCGGATAACGGGGCAGGGATTCCCGCCGACAAACAGGGCACGATTTTCGAGAAATTTGCCCGCGTGAGTGAAACCAAGGCGGGTGGGGCCGGGCTTGGGCTTGCCATCAGCCGCGAGATCATGGCGCGGCTCGGGGGCAGCATTCAGTATATGCCGGGCCAAACTGGTGCAGCGTTTCGGGTGAGTTTGCCTTTGAGTGCGGAAAACACGGCGCAGGCGGCGCAGTAAATGCGTTTTGACTATGTCTTAGAAGATTATGCGCGGTGTTAGCACATGTGACCTGTGGTGAATTAGTTTTGGTTTAGCTATTCGTAACCAAATTGGCATTAATCTTCGCCCGCAGATGCAATTCAGAGATGGCGGAGGCGATGGGCGAAGACAGCGCAGACTCAGTCATCCATCGTAAGGCACAGGTGGCCCGCGATGGATTTGACGCGCGTGAAATGTCGCCTGCCAAGGCGTTGCGCCTGGCGCTGGCCAAGGCCGCTGCGCGTCTAATGGGGCTTGCGCTCACTGTCCGAACGGTTGAACAGACCAGCCTGCTTTCGCCGGAAGTTGAAGAGGCGATGGGCGATGAGGGGCTTCTCGTTCTGCTTGATGGTCCTGATCATGCGCGCGGAGTTGTGCGGCTTGATCTACAGATGGTTGCGGCACTCATTGAAATGCAGCTGAAAGGTCGCGTGATCCATGGAGATGCTGAGCCGCGCCCTTTCACAGCCACTGATGCTGCTATCGCGCAGCCTTTGATCAACGCGGTTTTGGACGGGCTTGATGAAACGTTGACTGAGGCGGGTCTTGCCAATTGTGCCCAAAGGTTTCGGTTTGGTGATCGGGTTGCGGATGCGCGAACCCTGGCCTTGGCATTGAGCGAGCCGGATTTTGACCATTTTCGGTTGAGCGTGGATTTGGCCGGTGGCGCAAAGTCCGGCGTTTTGGATTTGGTTTTACCGAAGGCGCCCCACAAACTCACAAGCGAGACGGACATCGAGGCACAGGCGCTTGCTATCAAACTTGAGCAAAACGCACTAAACGCGCCTGTTACGCTTGACGCTATATTAGGGCGTGTGCGTGCCCCGCTGCATGATGTCTGCGAGTGGAAACCGGGCACAGTGTTACCTTTGTCGCCTGATGTGCTGACCGAAGCGCGGCTCTTGGGGGCGGGCCGTCATGTCGTAGCAAGTGTCAAGCTGGGTCAGCTGAACGGCTTTCGTGCTGTTCGAATGATCGATGAAAGCGCGGAGCGTGGCTTTGCGCAATCCGGGGGCGCAGCAGAGGAAGCTCTCAATGGAGAGCTGCTGGATATGGTCGAAGAAGACCCGCTTGCCGACATGCCATCCTTGCCATCACTGGAAGATGGCGCGCCACCCGCGCCGTTGGAAGGTGAGACATCAGGATCAGATGCAGATCTTGCCGGTTTGATGCCGTTTGGATCATCGGATCTGGAAGCGCTCGGAAATGCCGATACAACACACGACGAAGACGAAGAGATTGATATCGACCAACTGCTGGCGGCTTCGGCCTTGCCGACACCTGCGGAATAGGTGGATTTGCAAAATCTGCCTTAAAGCTTGTTCAAAGGCACTTTCAGCATCACATCGCCGTGCTCATCCGCAGGGGGCATTTTACCCGCGCGCATGTTGATCTGCAGCGATGGGATAATCAATTTGGGCATCGGCAGCTTGGCATCCCGCGCGTCGCGCATAGCCACAAAGCTTTCGCAATCCTTTCCACCGCCTACATGCACATTGCGTGCCTTCTGCTCACCAACCGTGGTTTCCCACGCGTATTCTTCGCGCCCCGGCGCTTTGTAGTCGTGACCCACAAAAATGCGGGTCTCATCGGGCAGGCTGAGGATTTTCTGAATAGAACGATACAGCATCTCAGATGAGCCGCCGGGAAAATCACACCGCGCCGTGCCGAAATCCGGCATGAAAAGCGTGTCCCCCACAAAGGCTGCATCGCCCAGCACATAGGTCAGGCAAGCCGGTGTGTGCCCCGGCGTGTGCATCACGTCGCCGCGCAGCTGACCCACCGCAAAGCTATCGCCTTCCACGAAGAGCCGGTCAAACTGTGAGCCGTCGCGCTGAAATTCGGTGCCTTCATTAAACACTTTGCCAAACGTGTCCTGCACCGTGGTGATCTGATCGCCGATGCCAATCTTGCCGCCGACACGTTCCTGAATGTAAGGCGCGGCTGAAAGGTGATCGGCATGGACATGGGTTTCCAAAAGCCATTCGACCTTGAGCCCTTCTTTTTCGATATGCGCTATGATCGCATCGGCCGAGCGCGTGTCGGTGCGCCCTGAGGCATAATCGAAATCCAGCACGGAATCGATCACTGCACAGGCACTGCCGCCTGGGTCCTTCACCACGTAGGAAATCGTGTTCGTCTGTTCATCGAAGAAAGCTGAGACTTGAGGCTGCATCGCAAGCTCCTTTTTTGCACAGGATTTAGGCACTTATCCGCAGCCTACGCTATTTTCAGCGAAACTGTCATGACAATGTTGCGCCTGACATGGCATAATGGCAGCGCACTGCACAACCACGGGCGTATTCGCATGGTTTTTTGGGGTAACCAACCGTGGCATCAGGGAGGAAAACAAGTCATGGATCGTCTATCTGACGAAATGACCAAATTACATAAACAAATTTTGGAAACGGCTGAAGACTCGCGTTATCTTTTGCAACCCCATCTGACGGGCCTTTTGAATAAGATGAAAGCGCAGGGTCACGAGATCCCCAGAGATATCCGGCAGTTGCATGATGAACTGACTGACGCGGCCATAGAGGCGCAGTTCGACAACATGCCTGTCTGAAAATTACGATTTTGCGTGTAAACCATTGCGCAACGCCTCGTTTCGGCGTGTAATCACACCAAGCCGCGAGTATAGGCGGCATGGCACGAAACGGGGCTAACGAGTGGCGTCCGAAGTACATTACAGCGTTGAGAACGGCGTGGCTGTGCTCTGCATGACGCGTGGCACGGAAAATGTTTTGGTGCCGGACATGCGCGCAGAGCTTATTGCGGCAGTGGGTCGCGCGATTGTTGACGATGCGGTCACGGGCGTTGTCTTGACGGGTCTGGGGCGCGGGTTCTCGTCTGGTATCGACATTGAAGAATACAACCAAGAGCTGTCCAGCCCTTGGATGACAGATTTGTGCCAAACGATTGAAGACGCGCCGAAACCAATTGTGGCCGCACTGCATGGGTCTGCCTTAGGCGCAGGATTTGAGCTTGCACTGGCTGCGCATGCCAGGGTCGCCAAAACCGGCACAATGGTTGCCTTGCCAGAGGTGCGGCTGGGTCTTTTGCCCGGCGGGGGCGGTACGCAAAGGCTACCGCGTCTTGCGGGCGCGCAGGCTTCGCTCAAGATGATTTTGTCTGGTCAGGTTTACCCAGTCGAAGACCCAATGCTTACGCCCGTGTTCGCGCGCATTTTGCCTGACGACCCAATGCCAGCGGCGATCCAGTTGGTGCGGCAGTTGGCGCAAGCCGGTATCTGGCCCAAAACCTCCGAGTCCATGCATGGATTTAGCGACCCCACCGGATATCAGCGGGCCATTCAATCCGTGCGCAGCAAGTTAACGGAAAACGACCGGCTTGAGGCGGATGTTCTTCGCTGTGTCGAGGCCGCACAGCTTTTGCCATTCGATCAGGCGATGCAGTTGGAGCGCACCTTGTTCGAGGCGCGGCGCACCTCATCCAAGTCACGCGGCATCCGCCATGCTTTTGCCGCAGAACGGCGGGCCCGCGCGATGCCGGATCTGACGGGTACGATCCCCAAAGATGTAGAGAAAGTTGTTGTTGTCGGCACTGCACCGACCCAGGCCGATCTGGTGGTGGCGGCACTCAACCGAGGCAAGACCGTGTCGATCCTGACCTCAGAACCCGTTGCCGCCGAGCAAATTGCGGCGCGGGTGCGGGACATTTACCAGACAGCCGTTGAACGCGGACGTATCGACATCATTGACCGCGATGCCCGGTTGCGAGAGCTAAGCGCAGGGGATGATCGCAGTGTCATTCCACAAGCCGATCTGATCCTTGACGGCGGTGGTGTGGTCATCGCGCATACCAAGGCCAAACCGGATGCCGCGTGGTGTGTTCTGGATGAAGCGTTGCCGAGCGCGGAGCGGGCTTTACAGGTCGGGCATCCGACCATGGCCCTAAGGATTTACCGCCCGGCCTATATTCCCCGTCTGGCCGAGATTGCGACCAATGCCGACAGCCCGGCCGATGCAGTGGCGCGTGCGGTCAGCTATTTCTCCACCCAGGGCGCCACGGTGCTGCGCGCCACGGAACGTCCCGGCCTTTTGGGCCATCGGCTTATGGCCGCGCTACAGCGTGCAGCCCTGGTTTTGGTGCGCTCTGGCGCTGATTTATTTGCAGTCGATGAAGCCGCCGAAGCGTTAGGATTTGTGCGTGGTCCGTTTCGGTCTATGGAAACGGACCGGTTGGAACAAACGTCTCAACGCATTCGGCGCATCATTGGCCCTGAAACAAATGCACCCGAACTTGGTCTTCTAGAGGCACGCGCGGTGCTTATGGCGTCTGGGACTGCGGCCGGTACAGGCTTTTATGCGGCGCATGATGACAAGATTGTGCCGGACCCGGCCGTGCGCGGCTGGCTCGACACGTGGCGTGCAGGTCAAACTGACCTGAAAACGGATCTGTCGCGCATCGAAGGGCCATCGCTGCAACTGGCATTGCATGCAGCAATAGTAAATAAGGCCGTGTCTATGATTGAGGCGGGCGATGTCGTGCGGGCCTCGGATATCGATTTGTGCATGGTCAAAGGGTATGGTTTTGATCGGACGCGCGGCGGGCCGCTGCTTTGGGCGGATATTCAGGGGCTGTTGCCACTTTTGCGAACGATGAAGGCCCTTGCCCCTTTGTCAGACGTCTGGCACCCGCATCCCAAAATTGTGGACATGGTCAAAAATGGTGAGCGGTTTTTTAGCTGAACGCGATGCCAAGCACCACCATCATGAGACCAAGCATCGACAGGAACAATGCGCCTGTGTTCAACGGCACGACCTTTTGAAGTTCCCCGCGCAGCGCCTCATCCGAAAGACCTGCCTTGCGCGCTTTCATCACCCGCAGGATGCACCAGATCAAAAGCGCAAGCCCGCCCAGTGTCACCGCGGCCCCAAGCCAGATGAGTATTTCCATGGCGCGCATCCCTGTCTTTATCGTCGCGATCTTGCGCTTAGAGCATCTGAGCTTTGGTCGCAAGATGTCGCCTCAATTCGGGGCTTGCGGGGCAGGGACGGCGGCGGTAGGGAAAAGGTCTGTCGCAAGCGGAGAGAATTATGGACGACCAAACGCCAGGAGCCGAGAGCAGCTATCGTGTCACAGCAGATGAGCTGCGCCAGTTTATCGAGCGTTTTGAACGCCTTGAGTCTGAAAAGAAAGACATCGCCGACCAGCAGAAAGAGGTGATGGCCGAGGCCAAGGCGCGTGGCTATGACACCAAGGTCATGCGCAAGGTCATTGCCCTTCGCAAGCGTGATAAGGACGACTTGGCCGAGGAAGAGGCCGTGCTGGATATGTATAAGGAAGCATTGGGGATGTAAGTCGCCAGATCAGGGCGCGATCATGTTAACGCCCGAGACGCGCGCGACCTCAAAAACGTCCTCGTCATAGATTTCAGACAACCGGTCTATCAGCTCTTCTGACCAGCCGGGCAGATCAAGCTCTTCTTCAATTTCCTCTTCTTTCACGAACTTGTCC
>JBCAZO010000178.1:0-5748 GCA_038532975.1 Pseudomonadota bacterium | reverse complement strand
ATCACGCCGTTGGTCAAGGAAGACTCGGCAGCATTCGCGGCGGAGAACAACATCGAACCGGGATGCTGATGTAATCTTTTTTCCGGCCGCGGCACCACGCTGTGGCCGGAAGAATTTGGGTATTTTTGACAAGAAAGAAGCAGGGGCGCAGAGCCCTTTGCAGGAGATGACGGCTCATGCTGGACGCGGCGAAAACGCAAGAAACGTTATTGGAAGTCAACAATATTGAGGTGATCTATAATCACGTGATCCTTGTGTTGAAGGGCGTCAGCCTCAACGTGCCCAAGGGCGGGATTACGGCCCTTTTGGGCGGTAATGGCGCTGGCAAGACCACTACGCTGAAGGCCATTTCCAATCTTTTGAAGTCTGAGCGCGGCGAGGTGACCAAGGGCACGATCAATTATCGTGGCAGCCGCGTGCAGGATTTGCTGCCGTCTGATCTGGTGAAGATGGGCGTTATTCAGGTGATGGAAGGGCGGCATTGCTTTGAACATCTGACGGTGGAAGAAAACCTTTTGACCGGGGCCTATACGCGCGGGTCAAGCCGTGGTGAGATCGAGGCTGATCTTGAAAAGGTCTATACGTATTTCCCGCGCCTGAAAGAGCGGCGCAAAAGCCAGGCGGGCTATACGTCAGGTGGTGAGCAGCAGATGTGCGCCATTGGACGCGCGTTGATGTCGCGGCCCGAGACGATCCTTTTGGATGAGCCCAGCATGGGGTTGGCCCCGCAGCTGGTGGAAGAGATTTTCAACATCGTGAAGTCGCTTAACGAAAACGAGGGCGCGACCTTTCTGTTGGCCGAACAAAATACCAATGTGGCGCTGCGCTTTGCGCAATATGGCTACATCCTGGAGAGCGGTCGTGTTGTGATGGACGGTCCGGCCAAGGAGCTTCGCGAGAACCCGGATGTGAAGGAGTTCTACCTTGGCATGTCCGACGAAGGGCGCAAATCCTTCCGCGATGTGCGCAGCTATCGACGCCGTAAGAGGTGGCTGAGCTGATGGCGGAGGCGCGTGTTGCCTGCAGAACCCCGGCGGAAGGCCGGGACGGTGTGACGAATATTCCCGAGTGGAAGTTCGATGCAGTACGCAGTGCCATTCTGGACGCGCTGCGCAACGGCGATATTGCCTTCAAGAACCTCAAAGATGCTGTTGCCGCTCGGTTGAGCAACGATAAGCTAAAGCGGCTTGGATCACTTGGTTGGCACACGACCACTGTCAAATTAGAGCTAGAGGTTCGCGGAGAATTGGAAAGGCTGCCGAACCAAACACCGCAAACTATTCGATTAGGTAAGACTGTCTGATGTCAGCCGCCTGTCAACTCCGCCCGCATCTCCTCTATGAGCTCCAGCGCCTCTTCGCGGGTGTTGCGGATGTTGGGGCGAAAGCCTGCGGTCTCCGCGCGCATCCGGATGTCTTCTTCGGTTTCCGACCCCGCCGCATAACGCACGGAACCGAGCGAGCCGGCCTTGTTCAATCGCTTGCCACGCATGGCATATTGCACCCACGCTGCCGGAAGGATCTGACAGCCATTGAGATTCACGAGGAAAAACCACCGCTTGTCGCTCTCTATGATGCGCTCTTCGATGTAGTCGTAAAAGTCATCCACATCGCGGCTGTGGTGAAACGTGAAATGCGAAAAATCCACGTCCATGATCGTGGTCTCTTCATCAAAGGAAATCCGGCGGACAAAATCGGCCAGCACATAGTTCGGGTCGTGGACAACTTTTTCCCGGCGTTTACTGGGCAGCTTAGCCAGTCGCGCGAGCGCTGCGTCGCGGTCACTGAAAAGATTGGGATCAAACGCTTCGGTATTGGCGGCTCGAATAATCTGTTGTCGCGTTTCATCAGAGGCATCAAAACGGACCGACCCCATGGAATGTGCAAGGTTCAGAGCGCGGCCACGGCGGGAATAGGCCGTCCATGCGGCAGGGTCGATACGGGTGTTGTTGAGGTTGACCATAAAGAACCACAGTTCTTCGCCGGTGTCGGCGATGCGCGCTTCAAGCCGGTCGTAAAAGGCGTTCACAACAGCGCTGCTGTCAAAATGAAAGTTGGAGAAATCCGCTTCCATGACCTGAATTTCTTTATGAAAGACAATCCGGTGGTTCATGTCCTGTATGTCAATGCGGGTGGCCGTGTCAGTGTCCGTCATGGTGCATTCACTTTCGTAATATCTGGTCAGCCTGTAATGTATACAAATGTATGCAATACATGCCTGAGCCAGACAAAATTGACAATCGGGCAAGCTGTCGCGGGTGCAGCGAGCGAAGGTTTTGAATATGTCTGAGTATTTCGACGAATTGGAAATCCGTAAACCCGAGGAGCGCGCATCGGCCATTGCCCGCGCATTGCCGGGGCAAATCCAAAGAGCACAAGGGCTTGCTGGATATGGTGAGAGCTTGAGCGAGGTTGAGGCAGGTGAGATCACCTTTGTTGAGGCATTGGCGCAGCTACCGGTTCTGCGGAAATCCCAGTTGACACAGGCGCAAGCGGCTATCCGCCCTTTTGGTGGATTGACCGCGCAGGCGCCTTCTGAGTTTGCACATATTTTTCAAAGCCCCGGTCCGATCTATGAGCCTGGTGGCGTTGCGCATGACTGGTGGCGCATGGGGCGCTTCCTGCATGCCTGTGGGATCAGGCGCGGTGATATCGTGCAGAATTGTTTTGGCTATCATTTGACGCCTGCAGGCATGATTTTTGAGAATGGCGCGCGTGCAGTGGGTGCCGCGGTTCTGCCTGCCGGGACAGGGCAAACCGAACTTCAGGCGCAGGCGGCGCATGATGTGGGTGTGACGGCCTATTCCGGGACGCCCGATTACCTCAAGGTCATTCTTGATAAAGCGGATGAGATGGGGCTGACTCTTGGGATCACCAAGGCAGCGGTCGGGGGCGGAGCGTTGTTTCCGTCGCTGCAGCAGGAATATGCAGACCGCGGCATTGCATGTCTTCAATGCTATGCGACGGCCGATCTGGGCAACATTGCCTATGAAAGTTCGAGCCAAGAGGGTTTGATTGTCGATGAGGGCGTGATTGTTGAGATTGTCACACCAGGCACAGGTGATCCGGTGGCGCCAGGTGAGGTGGGCGAGGTGGTGGTGACCACGCTTAATCCCGATTATCCGCTTATTCGGTTCGCCACCGGTGATCTGAGTGCCGTGATGGAGGGCGAGAGCCCGTGTGGGCGTACCAACCTGCGGATCAAGGGGTGGATGGGGCGTGCCGATCAGACGACCAAGATAAAGGGTATGTTCGTGCGTCCCGAGCAGGTAGCCGCATTGGTTTCACGACATGCCGCCATTGCGCGTGCGCGGGTGATCGCCAGCCGGGAGGGCGAGGCGGATGTGATGACCGTCAAGATCGAGGCCGATGGCGCGCAACCTGAGAATTTCGCGGATGCGGTGGCGGACACACTAAAGCTTAAGGGCCGGATCGAGGTAGTGGCGCGCGGCAGCCTGCCGAATGATGGCAAGGTCATCGAGGATTTGCGCAGCTACGAGTGAGATGTGCTAGCGGCTATATTTTATGAATGGCGTCAGGGTTCCGATGCGGTCATAGAGTTTACGCGCCTCGGCATTGAAATCCTGTGTTAACCAGTAGACCGAGGGGCAGCCGCGCGCATCTGCGGTCGCGTAAACGGCTTCTATTAGCTTGCGGCCCACACCTTTGCCGCGCATGTGGGGGTCCGCATACAGGTCTTGCAGGTAACAGACATCTTCCAGTCGCCAGTTGTGCGCGTGGTAGATGAAATGCACAAGACCTACTGGTTTGTCATTCTCCACTGCAAGCAAGCCGTTCTGATCTGGATGATCCTCCGACAACAGCCGCGTGAATGTGGTGCTGTAAATCTCATCTGAGACGCTCGATTCGTAGAAATTCAGATAGGCTGTCCATAGGCGATGCCATTCGGCCTTATCGTCTTGCGCAATGGGGCGGATATTTATGCTCATAGTGCTGTGTCCGTAGAGGGTCATGCAGTGAAAGGTAAAATGCCTTTAAAAATGTGGTTTTTCCAGCATCAATCCGCCGAAGCAGTTGCATAAAGCCTGCGCACGGGCCATGTCTGGATCAGAGGACAGCGTCCTTTGAGGAGAGCAACAAAATGAAACAGCATATCGCGGCAGCGCTGGCGATGGCACTTGTACTGGGTGGTTCATCGTTGGGCTTTGCCCAGGAAGCAGACACAGATGTCACAGAGACGACCGAAACCGATATCTCTGCGGCGGATAATCCCGAAGGTCTGACCTTGTCGGAAATAGAACCGGCTGAGGGATTTACCAACGATACAATTAACGATGAAAAGGTCGATTCCTTTATTCAGGCAGTCTCAATGATTGGCAGGGTCGGCGCGCATTACAGCAAGTTGGTGCAAGATGAAGCTGATGAAGATAGACGCGCTTTCTTGATTGAAACCGCGAACCAGGACATCGTCAGAGCCATTGCTGCTGTGCCGAACATCACGCCTGCTGAATTTGTTGCCATTGATCAAGCATCGCAATCGGATGATGTGTTGAATGATCGTATTCTAACGCGGATCAAGCAAGTCCAGGCCGAGAACCGGCCCAAGGAGAGACTTTTGTTCTCGATACCGGCAGCCGAGCCAGAAGAATAGGATAATTTATTCTGCAGCCACTGCTTTGGGGTCGGCCAGAGCTACAATATCCATCATGATTGTATTCAGCTCAAAATCTTTGGGCGTGTATACGCGTGCCACGCCCATTTCGAGCAGGCGCTGGGCATCTTCGTCGGGGATGATGCCGCCAACGATCAAAGGTACATCGCCCAGTCCCGAAGCACGCATCCGCTCCAGCAGGTCCTCAACCAATGGCATATGCGACCCAGACAGGATCGAGAGGCCCACGACATGAGCCTGGTCCTCGATAGCTGCGGTCACGATTTCCTCGGGTGTCAGGCGGATGCCCTCGTAAGAAATGTCCATGCCGCAATCGCGAGCCCGGAAGGCAATTTGCTCGGCCCCGTTTGAGTGGCCGTCCAGCCCCGGCTTACCCATCAGGAATTTCAGTCGGCGCCCTAAACGGTCGCTGACGGCGTTTACTGCATCCCTAATATCGTCCAGGCCCTCGGTTTTGTTCGACGGGCTGCCGGACACGCCGGTTGGCCCGCGATACTGACCATGGATTTGGCGCATTTGCTCTGCCCATTCGCCAGTGGTAACCCCCGCCTTGGCAGCCTTGATTGATGCCGGCATGACATTGGCCCCGGATTGTGCCGCTTCCCGCAGTTCGGCCAGCGCTTCTTTCACGGCATTTGCATCACGGTCAGAGCGCCATGTGTTCAAACGTGCAATTTGCTCAGCCTCAACGGCAGGATCGACCACCATGATGCCGCCATCTTCGGTCTGAAGTGGGCTCGGCTCAGTGGTCGTCCACTTGTTCACACCGACAACTGTGGTCTCGCCAGCTTCAATCCGGCCCAGACGATCCGCGTTGCTGTCGACAAGGCGCGATTTCATATATTCAATTGCGCCAATAGCCCCGCCCATGCTGCCAAGTGTTTCCAACTCGTGACGCGCACCATCTTTGAGCGCTTCAACCTTGGCGTCTACCGCTGGGTTGCCGTCAAAAAGATCTTCGAATTCCAGAAGATCGGTTTCATAGGCCAGGATTTGCTGCATCCGCATCGACCATTGCTGGTCCCATGGGCGGGGCAGGCCGAGCGCTTCGTTCCAAGCCGGCAATTGAACGGCGCGGGCGCGGGCCTTTTTCGACAATGTGACCGCGAGCATTTC
>JBCAZO010000177.1:0-5833 GCA_038532975.1 Pseudomonadota bacterium | reverse complement strand
AGATGTCGACGCAGATGCCGTAGCTGCCCACCAGATCGGTATCGAACGAGATAATCTCGTTGTTCTGGGCAATGCGCGGGCCGCATTCCTGAAACCAAGGATTGGTGCGGGGGCCAGAGGCGAGAAGGCGGGTTTCGATCCACTCGCCGCCGCGTTTGATGTTTTCGGCATGTAGCACCGCCCAGATGTCATCCTCGGACGTGTTGCCAAGGGGCACTGTTTCGCGCGCGAAACGTTCCATTTCCGCGACGGCAGTTTCGCAGGCATGGCTGGCGCAGCGCATGGCGAGGATTTCGTCAGGGCCTTTAACAGCGCGGCATTTTTCGGTGAGTTCCTCGCCTTCCATGATCTCAAAGCCCTGCGCCTCAAGCGCGCGCAGCCCGTGCAGCATGACCTTATCCACGGCAAGGCGTTTGTTGCCTGGCGCGTGTTCTTCGAGGAGGATGCGCACCTCATTGGAAAACACATCTGCGGCCACGTCCACCTTGTCGCCGCGATCAAAGTAAAACAGGTCGGCACCAGAGCGTTGTTCACGGACCAAGGGATTGAAAGTGCTGAGAAAGGGGGAGTTCTTGTAGTCCCAGATCACCATGTAGCCATCGGCGCAGACCAGCAGCGCGCGGAACGGGTTGTGGGTGTTCCAAAGCTGCATGTTGGTGCTGTCGCTGGCATAGCGGATGTTGAGTGGATCAAAGACCAGAAGGCCCGCGTAGTCGCGGTCCTGAATGAACCTTGTCAGGCGTTCCCAGCGGTAGCGGCGCATGGCTTGAAGGTCTGGCAGTCGAAGGCCTGCGGCTTCCCATTCGCGGAAGGCCAGTTGGGTGGGGCCAATCTCGATCCGGTCGGCGTCGTTTGGGGTGTTATCGCCCAGTGTAGCGCCTCGTGTAGGGTCGATTTTGCGGGTATCGCGGTAGTGGGTGTTCATCGTTCTGGCCTCCCTCTTGGGTACAGGTTGGCCCGTTGCAAGTGGGCTGCGCCCGTCTGATTGCGACATGGTTTTTGCCAGATTCCGCCGCGAGGGGCGCGAATCAGGGGTTAACGCCCGGAAAACAGGGGATTTGGTGTGTCGGTATTGCGTCGGTATCGCGTCTGTGCGGGTGTCGGTAGAGGGCCGGGTTACTGTGGCGTGCGGTGGGGTTAAGAGTTTCTTAAGACGTTTGAAGGAGGCTGTGAGACCCATTGCCCTTTCGTGTCTCGATCCGTGCCGAGTGTCTGTGTTCAAGGGTTCCTGTCTGTTAGGTTGTTGTAGTGGAAACGTTATGTCGTCATGATCTGGTGGCGGCTATGCGGGACGACGCTGCCGTTGGCCAGCACGCAACTAAGTTTCATCTTTTTCGAACCACAATACTGCCCGATTGAGCTGGTTGATTTGTCAATCTTCAGGAGAGTTCCATTGCTCGGTTTTCGTCAACACTGTCCGCACCAATGCGGTGGTCATTTTAGCTACTCCGACCGGCTGCTATTTTGGGTTACAAAGAACCCAAAATGTGCCACATGTAAAAATAACCTCACAATTTCAACGTTCTGGGTCTTTTTGTTGAGTTTCATTGCCAGTATCTCAGTTTTTCCTTTTTCCTTGTGGTTTTGGTTTCTTTACGGCAATTGGACTCTGATTTTGAGTGCTGTATTCGTAATCTCAGTATGCTTGATTTTTGTTTGGATTGTCCCAATGAAAAAGGGGTAATGTGTGCCAAGTACCATACTAAATTTTTGCCCAATATTTGTGTAAAATTTGCTTTTTGGGCTCAAAGCGGTCCTTGACGTCACCTAAAACCGGTCACTCACGCGCCGCGCACCGTGTCGATCATAAGCTGCACATTCTCCGGATCAGCATCCGGTCTGATGCCGTGGCCTAGGTTGAAGATATGGGGGCCTTTGCGGAAGGCCTCGACGACAGCCTTGGTTTCGCGGACCAGCGCCTCGCCGCCAGTGACCATGTGGGAAGAGGCCAGGTTGCCTTGCACGCAGCCGGAGACCTGCACATGCTCGGCGGCCCATGCGGGGCTGACGGAATTATCGATTGCCACGCAGTCGGCGCCGGTTTTTTCGTGAAACCCGATATAGCCGTCGCCGCCTTCACGGGGGAAGGCGATGATGGGGATGGTGGGATGGTTGGCCTTGAGCGCTGCGATGATGCGTTTGGTGGGGGCGACGGCGAAATCCTCAAAGTCCTGTCCTTTGAGCGACCCGGCCCAGCTATCGAAGATCTTCACCACTTCTGCCCCGGCTTCGATTTGCGCAGACAGATAGGTGATCGTGGCGTCGGTGAGCCGGTCCATAACTGCCTCAAAGAGCGGGCGGTTTTCGTCCTTGAGCGCATGGGCCGGACCCTGATCGGGCGTGCCGCGCCCGGCGATCATATAGGTGGCCACGGTCCAGGGCGCCCCTGCAAACCCGATGAGCGTTGTCTCGGACGGCAGGGCCGAGGCGAGGTTGCGGACGGTCTGGTAGACGGGCGCGAGCGTGTCGTGGATGTCTTCGGAGCCTTTGAGCGCGTCGAAATCAGACTGCGCTGTGATCGTCGACAAACGTGGCCCTTCGCCGGTGACAAACCAAAGGTCGGCCCCAAGTGCCTGAGGCACAAGTAGGATGTCGGCAAAGAGAATGGCGGCGTCGAACCCGTAGCGGCGGATCGGTTGCAGCGTGACTTCCGTGGCCAGATCAGAATTGTAGCAAAGCGACAGAAAATCCCCGGCTTCGGACCGTGTGGCGCGGTATTCGGGCAGGTAGCGCCCGGCCTGACGCATCATCCAGATGGGTGGCGTGGCCTGAACCTCACCTGCAAGGGCCTTGAGGATGGTTTTTGTTGGCGCCATGGGTGTCTCCCTTTGTCTTGGTGGTCCCAAGTGAAGCGCGGAAAGTCAACCAAAACTTGTCAGCCTAGGTTTACATGTCTAGACCAGTGTTATGACACAAGAATTGCCCACTCCGTCCGCACCGCTCAAGATCGGCACACGTGGTTCGCCTTTGGCTCTGGCGCAGGCGCATGAGACAAGATCGCGCCTTTCCAAGGCGTTCGATCTGTCCGAGGACTGTTTCGAAATTCATGTAATCAAGACGACGGGCGATCGGGTTCTGGATAGGCCTTTGAAAGAGATTGGCGGCAAGGGGCTGTTCACGCGAGAAATTGAAGATGCGATGTTGTCAGGTGAAATTGACATTGCCGTGCATTCGATGAAGGATATGCCGGTGGACCAGCCCGGTGGGCTTGTGCTCGATACATATCTGCCGCGCGAGGATGTGCGCGATGCGTTTGTGTCGCCGCATTTTGACGGGCTAAGCGGGTTGCCTGAGGGCACCAAGGTCGGCACGTCCAGTTTGCGGCGCAAGGCGCAGGTTCTGGTGAAATTCCCGCATCTGGAAGTGGTTGAGTTTCGCGGCAATGTGCAGACCCGGCTGAAAAAGCTTGAGGATGGCGTGGCGGGTTGCACCTTTCTGGCGATGGCTGGGTTGAATCGGCTTGGGCAATCTGAGGTGGCCAAGGGGGCGATTGCGCCAGAGGATATGCTGCCTGCTGTCGCACAAGGTGCCATTGGGATTGAGCGGCGCGAGGATGACACGCGTGTAGCCGATATGCTGGCGGCCATTCATGATGATCCGACAGGGCAGAGGTTGGCAGCAGAACGTGCATTTCTGGCGGCTCTGGATGGGTCTTGTGAAACACCGATTGCCGGGTTGGCGGAATTGGATGGCGGGTCAATTCGCCTGCGTGGAGAGATCCTGCGTCCCGATGGGAGTGAGAGCCTGACCGATGAGGCCACCGCCCCGATTGAGGATGGCGCAGCCTTGGGTGCTGAACTGGCAAATGGATTGCTGCAACGCGCTGGCGAGGGGTTCTTTGACTGGCGCGCCTGATCCAGCAGGTTTTGGGCCATCAGCACGTGTGGGGTGCGTCATCGAAAATACGTTGCCCAAAGTCTGGGATATCTTCGTTCCTGTCTACCTGCCGGACCTCTTTCCCAAAGCCAAAGGCCCCATCCCGCCAGTGGTGGATGTGCAGGATCAGACCGGGCGCTGGGATGAGGTGGGCCAAACCCGCACCGTGGTTCTGGGCGATGGCAACACGGCGCGCGAAGAGATCACACATAGCGAACCCAGTGGCGGACAGGCGGCGGAGCAGCTGGCGGAGTTCGCCTATACGGTGTCAGGGTTTACCGGGCCGTTTTCGTGGTTGGTGAAATCCGCACATGGGCGTTGGATCTTTACCGCGCAGTCCGGCGAAACGCAGGTTGTGTGGACCTATGGGTTCCGCTCGACGAATATCCTGACGCGCCCGCTTGTTGCGCTCTTGGCCGCTACGTTCTGGCGGGCCTATATGCGCGATGGCTTGGCTCATTTCAAAACCCTGGCAGAGTGCGGTTAGCTTCCTGGCATAAGGGTTTTCCACGCTGCTTCAATATGATCTGCCTTAAAGCTGTGACCGCCATCATGCAGGCATTTCATCACCATGCCATTCTGATCATTACGCCAGCTTTCGCAACTTAAGTCAGGGGTCATTTCGGGGCTGTCGGACGGACTGTAGCCACCACTTGCGATGTACATGGCCAAGGTTTTGTTCACGTCGCCCTGGTGGGTTTCCGCGATGGGCCGGCCGGCGAGAGGCACGATCTTGTCTGATGTGCCATGGATATGGATGATGTTTGCAGCGGGAGTATCACAGCTTGTCGGTTCGGGTGCCCAGAAGGTGCCAGCAATGGGGATGAATCCGGCATAGTCATCTGGGCGGGCGCAGATGAGAGTCCAGACCATCATGCCGCCAGCAGAAAACCCTGCGACGACGATGCGGTTGGGGTCGATGTTGTGTTTTGAGACGAGCGCCTCTTTCAACGCATCGAAATAGGCAAGCTCGTCGATCTCTGTCGATGTGCCCTGGGCCGGGGCGTTTGGAATGGACCAGTCATCCATGATGGCATCCGGCGCGACGAGAGCCGCGCCAAGACGGTCGGCCAGGGCGACAAGAGACTTGTTCCGCATTGTTCCACGCGACGAGCCTTTGTAGCCGTGCGCAAAGATCAGGGCGGCGGGGCTGTCGCCGGCGCTGTCCGGCATTTGAATGCGGTAGGTTCTGTCACCAAGGGCGCAGTCAGTGTCTGCTCCGCAGGCTTGTGCGGATAGCGGGGACAGGGATAGGGCAAAAATCAGAGCAGCGAAGGTTTTCATGTCTGTGTTGTAGCATCAGGCTTTTCGCTGGAAAGGGTGCAAAAGCATTGGTCACGTTGTCTTGACCGAGCAAACAAAAAACGCCCCGCGGATGAACCGCGGGACGCTCTTTTGGTTTATGGGCTTTACTTGTGGTTCCGGTATTTTCCGGCTTCGGTTTTTTGTCCGAAGGCCAGCAATACAACAGCAATGGCTATTGCAATTACCGTGAAAGTGCCGGGCATAGAGCTGCCCAATCCGGGAAAGATCGCGCCCGAGACGCCGTCCCACGAAGCTGTGTCAAAGGGAAATCCCATATCTCATTACTCCTTTCAGTTAGACGCCGGCGGCGAGACTGCGATGCCTTCGGGATAGGCCTGTGCCGGTACCTTAACCGTATCGAGGCCGGCGATTTCAGCCGATTCAGGTACGCGCAGCATGCCAACCATCTTGAGGATGAGTGAACTGACATAACCGGTAATCAGGCCAATGGCGATGAAGACGATCGAGCCGACAAGCTGTCCTACGATGCTTACGGTTGGAACGGTGCTGCCTTCGGGAACTGAGAAATCCATAAGAGCAGGATAGCCCGAGGCGAAGATGCCCAGCATGAGCATACCGTAGATGCCCATCGTGCCGTGCACAGTGACAGCGCCGACGGCGTCATCTATGCCAAGGTTCTGGAAAATATGGG
>JBCAZO010000176.1:0-5852 GCA_038532975.1 Pseudomonadota bacterium | reverse complement strand
ATGAAATTGACGGCGGTGAAACCACCACCTCCGGTGATCCCGATGATGATTTTGACACGCTGGACCTGACAGGGGCCGCGGAGGCGGAAAACCCGGGTGGTGGCCTGCGTGTGACCTTCACGTCCGCTGATCAGGAGGACGGTTTTGTCACCTTCTTTGATGCTGACGGCAATGAAACCGGTGAGGCCGAATTCAGCAACATCGAGAATGTCATTCCCTGCTTCACGCCCGGTATGGTGATTGCGACGCCCACAGGTGAGCGGCTTGTCGAGGATTTGCATGTCGGGGACCGGGTGATCACCCGCGACAATGGCCTGCAGGAAATTCGCTGGATCGGGCAGCGTGATCTGACCAAGCAGGAACTGCGTCAGGCGCCGCATCTGAAACCTGTTCTTATTCGCGCAGGCTCACTTGGCCATGGGCTGCCGGAACGCGATATGCTTGTATCGCCGCAGCATCGCCTGCTGCTCGCCAGCGAAAAATCATCGCTTTATTTCGAAGAGCGTGAGGTGCTCGCCGCGGCCAAACATCTGACGCACAAAGCGGGTGTTGATGTGGTTGAGGCCAGCAGTGTGAGCTACGTGCATTTCATGTTCGATCGCCATGAAGTGGTTCTGTCCAACGGGTCCTGGACCGAAAGTTTCCAGCCTGGTCAACAGGTTCTGGATGGTATGGGCCATGCGCAGCGGGGCGAGATCTTTGATCTGTTCCCAGAGCTTCAAGAGCACGAAGGCATCGAGGCCTATCAGGCCGCGCGCAAGTCTCTGAGACGTCACGAGGCAAGGCTTTTGGTTGAGTGACCACATTTTGAATGCAGCCCGCCGGTTTGCTCTACAAAGATCGGCACAATCGAAATCGACGACTGGGGGGTCTCGATTTCGAGTTTAGCAGTCCCGGCCCTAGGGCTGGGATTGCTTGCTCTTGGCTGCACGTGTCGCGCGCCAGGCTTCCCAGGCTTCTGGCGTGTCAAGGTCCGTAACCGCGCGATTGCCCGGTAAAGGGCAGGGGATGACCGGCTCATCTGTAAAAAGAGACTTCGCGCCCTGATCTCCTGTAAGTCGTGTGAGCGCTTCCAACAACCGGGCCGGCAAAATTGTTGGGTGGCCCGCTTGGCCCTCGTGTGTTGTCGCGCGAATAACGGCGTCGGGATGCGCCAGATGCGCGTCATGCAATACTGCGAAATCCTCGGCGCATATATCTGGCAAATCGGGTAGGGCCACCATCAGCGCGGCGGCGCTTTGCGCCATGGCCCAATTTGCACCCATGCGGAGTGACGCGCTGAGCCCTTCGTCCGCGTCGGCGATGTTCATCAAGGTTAATTGCGCATCGCGAATGTGGTGCAGGGCATTAACCCTGTCTTCCGACTGTGCAGGCAGAGTGACCAGCACCGGAACCTCGAGGGTCATAACCGCAGCGGTTTGCCGCGCCAGAAGGGGCAGGCCGTCAATTTTTTCCAGCAGTTTGTCCCGCCCGCGCATACGCGTGGACGCCCCGGCAGCGGGAACAAGACAAACCAGGCTCATGGATTGCCCTTTGTGATTGGCTTGTTCCAGAGTGGTCCATCAAAACCTAACCGGCAAGCCATGATTCACCCGCGCATGCGCGTGCCTTCGGGATCGAAATACGGCTCGGAGATCAACTGCGCCGGGCGCATTTCGCCCAGAATTTCGATTTCGGCCTGGAGTCCCGGTTTGGCCAGCTCGGTGGGGATCAGGGCCAGTGCGATGGATTTATCGGCGTGATGCGAATAGCCGCCGGAGGTGCAGAAGCCCTGAACCTTGCCATTGATCCAGACGGGTTCATAGGCATGCACGTCTGCGTCCAGCGCCGCGACCTCAAACGGCACAAGCGTGCGTGCAGAACCTGCTGCGCGCT
Organism: Pseudomonadota bacterium; assembly: GCA_038532975.1. Classification (GTDB taxonomy): domain Bacteria; phylum Pseudomonadota; class Alphaproteobacteria; order Rhodobacterales; family Rhodobacteraceae; genus Roseovarius. The sequence goes on along the minus strand of JBCAZO010000176.1, from coordinate 3,977 downwards.
CCGCTTCGGCCGCAGCGCGGCCGATGAAATCGCTGTTCTTGGTGAAACTGATGAACCGATCCATGCCGGTTTCTGCCGGGGTATAGTCAGGTGAAAACTCGCTGAGCCATGACCCAAAGAATCGGTCGAGCCTAAGCGACATCATCGCGCGCATGCCGAAGGGTTTGAGATCAAAGGCTTGGCCGTTCTCCCACAGCACGTTCCAAAGCGCTCGTTGCGCCATGGGATCGCAGTAAATCTCATAGCCCAGATCGCCGGTGTAGCTGACCCGTTGCAACAGACAATCGACCATCCCGACAGCAACATGCCGCACATCCATGAACCGCATGCTAGAGATGTCGGTGCGTGTGCAGGCCTGCAGCAGATCGCGCGCCTTGGGGCCGGCAATCTGAAAGCCGTTCAGGCGGTCCGAGATATTCTCAAGCTCGACGCCCTCGGCCTCGTTCTGCTGGAACCAGCGCATGTGATAGGCTTGGGAGCCGTAAGAGGCGGTGAGTTGAAAGGCGCTATCGCTGAGGCAGGAAACCGTGAAATCGCCAATCAGCCGCCCCTTGGGAGAGAGCATTGGCGTCAGGCTGATCCGCCCCGGTTTTGGAATGCGCCCGGCCATGACCCGGTCAAGCCAGTCACGGGCATTGGGGCCAGTCACGAGATATTTGCCGAAGTTGTGAACCTCATTGATTCCAACAGCTTCCCGGACGGCCTTCACTTCACGTGCAGTGGCCTCCCAGGCGTTGGAACGGCGGAAACTGGGTGTCTCAAACCGCGGTTCGTCGCCTTGGACAAAGTAGTTCACAACCTCAAGCCCGTATTGATGCCCCCAGACCGCGCCCATGGCGTCGAACACATCATACATCGGCGTCTGCCGGAAGGGGCGCGCGGCGGGGAGTTCTTCGTTGGGGTAGGAGACGGAGAAGCGTTTCTGGTAGTTCTCGATCACCTTGGGCAGCGTATAGCCCGGCGTGATCCAGTCGCCATAGCGCGCCACGTCCATGGCCGAGACATCGCGCTCGCATTCGCCCTCGACCATCCATTGGGCGAGCATCAGGCCGACACCGCCGCCCTGGCTGAACCCGGCCATGACACCGCAGGCGGACCAGTAATTTCGTAAGCCCGGAACAGGGCCGACCAAAGGGTTCCCATCGGGGGCGAACGTGAAGGGACCGTGGATGACGGATTTCACCCCGGCGCGTTCAAGGCAGGGGAAGCGTTTGTAAGCAAAATCAATGGATTGCTCGATCTTGTCAAAGTCATCGGGCAGGAGTTCATGGCCGAAGTCCCAAGGTGTTCCATCGATGGACCAAGCGCGGCAGGGCTGTTCATAGAACCCGATGCAAAGCCCGCGACCTTCCTGGCGCAGGTAGCTTTCGCCGGCTGGGTCCATGACATGCGGATGTTCTTCGCCCGCGTCGATAATCTCTGCGATTTCAGGGACTTCTTCGGTGACGAGATACTGGTGCTCCATCGGGTAAATGGGCACATAGACCCCCGCCATCGCCCCCACTTCGCGCGCCCAGAGACCGCCGGCATTGACCACATGTTCGGCATGGATCGTGCCGCGTTCGGTGATCACGTCCCAGCTGCCATCAGAATTTTGATTTGTTTCCATGACCTTACAGTTGGTCAGGATTGTCGCGCCGCCCATGCGCGCGGCCTTGGCATAGGCGTGGGTGGTGCCAGACGGATCAAGGTGGCCATCGAGTGGATCGTAAAGCGCGCCGAGGATGCCATCGGTGTTGGTGATGGGGGCGATTTTGCGGATCTCATCGGGCCCGACAATCTCGGTCTCAAGCCCCATGTAGCGGTGCTTGGCGCGCTCGGCGAGGAGCATATCGAACCGGTCCTTGTTGTCCGCCAGCGTCACGCCACCCACGTGATGCAGGCCGCAGGACATGCCGGTGATTTCCTCTAACTCCTTGTAAAGTTTGATCGTATAGCCCTGCAACGCCGCCATGTTGGTGTCGCCGTTGAGCGTGTGAAATCCGCCCGCCGCGTGCCAGGTGGAGCCGGAGGTGAGTTCCGAGCGCTCGATCAGCGTCACATCCGACCAGCCCAGCTTGGTCAGGTGATAGAGCACACTGCACCCGACAACACCGCCGCCGATCACGGCCACACGCGTGGTGGTTTTCATGGGGGTCTCCCTTGTCTGAATTCGTGGTGTCAGACTGTCGGGTTGAAGGGCGCAGGCATGTCAATTTGCGACAGGATGTGTCGTTTCCTAATTCGAATGGTTAACGGCTCTAATTGGCAGGGTTTTGGGCGTCGGTAACGCGTCGGTATCACGTCAGTATTGCGTCGGTACGGGGACGGTAAGGGGCGTGGGTTAAGGCGGTGAGCGATGGGTTAAGCGGGTGGTAAGAGATGGGGCGGCAGGATTCTGCAGTTTAGTCCGCACGTCTTTTGGTTGCTCTGCCGGGATTTCTGCAAGTTGTCTTTGGCGCTGGAACCGTCTTCTGGTTTTCAACACAATGCGCCGACGTAAACAAGCTGGCGCGTTAACTCGTTTTAACAGCCGCAACTTTTGAAGATGCTCACGTCTGTGTCGTTTTTGAAAGCTCTCTTCGGTGTAGTTTTCCGGCACAATGCCTTTGACTTTTTCATTGAGCCACTCTGTGTAGAACCCGGTCTCGACATCTCGTGCCTCCAGTTTGCGCGCAAAGGCAATCTCCCGGCGCACGCAAATTTTCTCGATGCGCACACGAAACTTCGCACCGTCATAGCCAAACCCGGCAGCAAAGAGCCGGGCGTGGCACAACTCATGCACAATACTAAGCGCGATATCGTCGGTGTCGTAGGTTTCCAGAGTTTTTGCGCCGATAACGCAAGCTTTGCGGCGCACTGAATACCACGCGGCCGAGTAACCCGTTGCATCGGCGATAATACCCCCCGGCAGCAGCCTGGGTATTTTGGCAAAGCTAACAGGATCAACTTCGGCAATTCTGTCGAGCGCCTCGCGGGTCGCAGACATAGACCCTTTCGGCGCTTTGAAATGCCTCAAGAGCAGAATGCCATTGTGCTCTGATTTATCATGCATGAATTCCCAAGCCTTGTCCCTGATCCAGACCCGCAGACGGTTGAGAAGCCAGCGGAGTGGCGCGAAGGGCAAGGTCAGGATACTCAACAAATCTCGCATAAATCTGGCAGCAATCCGGTCTGTACACAAAGCTTGGGCAGCAAGGCAGGCCATGCCCAGGGTGATCGCAGATACCCGACAATCTCGACGGCTTTGCGACCATGCTGTGACTTTCCCGTTGGCGTCTGCCGCAATCTGAAATCCCCTGACGCAAACGGATAGGACAAAAACACCGCTTGCGACAAAGGATGTCGGGAAGCGGCCGGCGCGGGGTATCCTCTTGCGTCACATTGCACGCGACCAGGGAGCAGAGGACAGACCCATGAAGACCCACGCACAAGCAGTTGTTATCGGAGGCGGCGTGATCGGCTGCTCGGTGCTTTATCACCTCACCAAGCTGGGTTGGACAGACGTGGTCCTGCTGGAGCGTGACGAGCTGACTTCGGGGTCCACATGGCACGCGGCGGCCAACATTCACGGGCTGCATGACAGTGCCAATATTTCCCGGCTGCAGCATTACACGATGAACCTCTACAATTCGCTGGAGGAGGAGACCGGGCAAAGCTGTGGCGTGTTTCAGCCCGGTTCGCTCTACCTTGCGCAGACCGAGAACCGGGAACATCAGCTGAAACTACAGGCCGCCAAGGCGCAGCTTTACGGCATGAACTTTTCCGAGATCAGCCGGGAAGAGGCCGAGGAAAAGCATCCACTGGTCAATTTCGACGGTATCCGCACAATCATGTGGGAACCTGAGGGCGGCAATGTGGACCCTTCGGGTGTGACCAACGCCTATGCGACGGGCGCGCGTCAGAGGGGGGCGGAAATCCATCGGTTCACGCCTGTCACGGCGACGACGCCGCAGTCCGATGGGAAGTGGATCGTGGAGACGCCCAAGGGCAATATC
>JBCAZO010000175.1:0-5879 GCA_038532975.1 Pseudomonadota bacterium | reverse complement strand
CCTTGCATCAGGTCTTTATTCGCCTGTGATCGCGTCTGCGCCAACCTGTTCGATCAGCTTCACATGCGCTTCTTTTTGTGTCGCATGGAAATTGGCGAGGTCCTCGCCTTTCATCATCGACTCACAGGTCAGACCATCAGAGGTGCAGAAATCCTGCCACTCCTGGCTGTCAAACAGCTCCTGGAACAGGTTCGTGTACCATTCGACCGCTTCGGGATCCATGCCCGGAGGGCCGTTGACCGAGCGCTGCATGTAGTACTCGATATCCACGCCCAGCTCTTTGGCGGTTGGTGTGTCCGGAAAGGCCGCCATGCGCTCGCCTGTGAACTGCACCAGTGGCTTGGAATTGCCCGCGCGGAAGAACTCCATCTGCTCCGATGGGTTGTTCACGGTTGAGTCGATCTGGTTGCCGACAAGGTTCTTGGCCACGGTGCCGCCACCCGGGAACGGGATATAGGTCACGTCATAGTCAAACGCCGCTTCCATCATCGCAGTCAGAACGCTGTCTTCCTGGCCCGAGCCAGTACCGCCCACTTTCCAGTCAAGCCCAGCTGCCTTCACGGTCTCAACATAGCTGTCGAGATCGGTGATGTCCTCGCGGTCGGTGTTGACCCACAAAAGGAACGTGTCCATCGCCATAAGGCCAATGGGCGTGAACTGTGTCACGTCCACACCCAGGTCTTCCTGAATGATCGGCGTTGTGTAGAAACTGTTGAGCGTCATCATCACGGTGTGATTGTCACCCGCCTTGTCCTGCATATAGCGCAGCGCCTCAGCGCCCGAGCCACCTGGCTTATTGATCGGAATAAACGGGCGTGGGCTAAGGTCTTTCTTCTCAATCAGCCCCTGCAACAAGCGCGCGATCTGGTCCGCACCACCGCCTGTGCCGGCCATGATGATAAATTCAACCGGCTTGCGCGGTTGCCATTCCGCCAGGGCTGCCGGAGCCGTCAAAGCAAGGGCCGTAGCACTTGCAGTTAGTGTTTTCAATAGCGTCATTCGACGTCCTCCCTATTCATTTGACCCTGCGGGCCTCTTTACGCTGTCAAAGCAACGTCAGCGCGGCATTGTATACCTTGGTATTTTTATTGCTCCACCAACGTGCATAACGAAACAAAAATACCCGCCTGCCGCATAGTTAGCACATATTTTAGTAAGGCAAACTCTTAATGCGCCAAAACAATCGGAATTTCCGCAGCCTCCACCACGGTTTGCGTATTCCCTCCAAAAATCGACTCGCGTTCATAACTGTCGTGGTAGGCGCCCATCACCAAGAGGTCGCCGCCTTCTGACGCACAGTGATCCAGGAGCTTGCGGCCAATATTGCCGTCTTTCTCGAACCGGTTCACCTGTGCTGACACCCCACGAATAGCGAGGTAATCGACAAGCTCTTCGGCGCTGGTGGCATGCGTGTCTTGCCCTGCGGTCAGGATGGTCACAGCTTCAGCCGCTTCAATTATTGGCATTGCCATCGCCAGAGCGCGTGTGGCCTCCAGCGACCCGTTCCAGCCAATGCAGACATGCCGCCCCAGATCGGGCGCGACCTCTTCAACCTCTGGACACATCATCACAGGACGCGCAGACGAAAATAGCGCAGATTTCAGTGTGTTATAGCCCAGATTGGTCGACTTGTCCGGCTTAGGCACACAGATCAGATCGGCCAGACGCCCGTAGTGACGCACAGCATCGGCTTGTTTGCCAGTGTATTCCAGAAACGAGGTGCTGGCCTTGCCACGCTCCGGCGCCTGGATCGGCAAACCCAGTTTCCCGGCCAACTCAGTAAACTCATCGCGCAGGGTTTCCTCCTGCACATCCGCCATGTTCTTGGACACATCCTCAAGCTGCTTGCGCAGGAAATTGGGAACGACCACGCCATACGGCATCAGATCCTGCGCAGCCGGGCGGCAGTGAACCACCTGAACATGCGCGCCGAAACGTTTCGCAAGGGCAGCGGCGTGGGCAAAGACATTATCGCCTTTGCCGTCACCGCGCACCGGCAGTGTGATCTGGTGCAAAGCACAGGCCATTCCGGGTTACTCCGCCGCCGTTTTCTGCGCTTCGCCTACAGCGCCCGAAGCGATCACCTGTTCCAACGCCTCGCCCTCATATCCCAGCACATCGCGCAGAATTTCCACCGTGTGCTCACCCAGAAGCGGTGAGCGGGTCACCTCAACCGGGCTGTCGCTGAGCTTGATCGGGCAGCCCACAGAGGCATATGTCCCCCGCTCGGGGTGGTCCACATCGACAATCGTGCCCGTCGCGCGCAGCCCTTCGTCCTCGATCAGCTCCTTGGTGGACAGGATCGGACCGACAGGGATGTTAAGCGGATTGCAAATGTCCATCACCTCGAACTTGGTCTTGGTCATGGTCCATTCTTCAATTGCGCCAAAGATTTCATTGAGCTTGTCGAGCCGCTCTGGCGGAGTGGCATACCCCTCTGCCGTCTTCCACTCGGGCTTGCCGATCACATCGCAGATCGGCTCCCACACGGCGGCCTGCGTGATGAAATAGGTGTAGGCATTGGGATCGGTCTCCCAGCCTTTGCATTTGAGAATGCGCCCGGGTTGACCACCGCCGGAGTCATTGCCCGCCCGCGGCGTGGCCTCGCCAAAGGGAATACCTTCGCCAAATTGGCTGTATTCCTTCAACGGACCGGCATCGAGGCGCTGCTGGTCGCGCAGCTTCACGCGGCAGAGGTTCAGCACACCATCCTGCATCGGAGCCAGCACCTTCTGGCCGCGTCCGGTGCGTTCGCGCTGAAAAAGCGCTGTCATGATGCCCAGCGCAAGGTGAAGCCCTGTGCCGCTGTCGCCGATCTGCGCACCGGTCACAAGCGGCGGTCCATCAAGGAACCCGGTGGTCGAGGCCGCCCCACCAGCGCATTGCGCAACATTCTCATAGACCTTGCAGTCCTCATATTTGCCAGGACCAAACCCCTTGACCGAGGCCATGATAATGCGCGAGTTGATCTCCTGGATACGCTCCCAGCTAAACCCCATCCGGTCCAGCGCGCCGGGTGCAAAGTTTTCCACCAGAACATCGCATTCCTCAATGAGGCGTGTGAGAACTTCCTTGCCGGTCTCGTTCTTGGAATTGAGCTCAATCGAACGCTTGTTGTGGTTGAGCATGGTGAAATAAAGACTGTCCGCCCCCGGCACATCCACCAGCTGCTTGCGCGTCGCATCGCCGACGCCGGGGCGCTCGACCTTCAGTACATCGGCCCCAAACCACGCCAGAAGCTGCGTGCAGGTTGGTCCTGACTGCACATGGGTGAAATCCAGAATTTTGATACCGTCCAACGCCTTCATCGGGCCTCTCCTTTGGAAATGTCAGTGTGTTCTGCGGCGCGCCAGAACTGGCGCACATGATCATGCAATCGCATGGTGTGATCACGCACTCGGTCGGATGCGAGGGCTCCTTCGCGCGCCTCAAGCGCTTCGATAATGCCCATGTGATCGACCACGGATTTGGCCACGCGGTCCTCCTCGCCCATCGCCCGGCGGCGCACCGCGTGCATGTGCACAAAGAGCCCTGCCGCCATTTTGCTAAGTAGCTTGCAATGAGAAATATCCAGAATTCGCTGATGAAAGCGGATGTTGTCGTCCGAGTATTCCGCGATATCCGCGCCTTGCGCTGTCAGCGAGTATTTTGCTGCCATGTCACGCAAAGAGGCGATCTCGTCATCGCTGGCGGCCTCTGCCGCCAGCCGCGCCGCCATGCTTTCCAGCGCGGCCCAGGCCACGATCATCTCAAGAATTTCGGTCAGCGTCTTGCGCTGAACAAAAATGCCGCGGCGGGGCTGCACTTCCAGAAGGCCCTCTTGTTCCAATCGGATCAGCACCTCGCGCAGCGGGGTGCGAGAGACACCCAGCTGGTCCGCAAGGCTACGCTCATCCAGGCGGAGGTCCGCGTCTTCGGCGTAAAGGTCCATCTCAAGAATAGCCGCGCGCATCCGCTCATAGATGTGGTCCTTGAGCGTGACCGAGGTGTCGATGGGTTGCAGTTTCATAGGCGGCAGCAGAACTCTCATTCGATTCTGCTATCTGGTATACCAGATGCCAGATTCGAGCAATACGTGATTGCCCCCCGTTTTCCACGCGGAAAATGGACCGGAAAATACGCATTTTCCGGTTTGCTGAACGTGTTTTCTTGAAAAGAAAACGGCCCGGAAACTTTTGAAGTTTCCGAGCACCTAGCTATTCGGCGGCTACCGCGCCTGCATCCGCCGCCTCAACCCGTACAGCCGAATACTTGAACTCGGGGATCTTACCATAGGGGTCCACGGCCGGGTTGGTCAGGATATTCGCCGCCGCCTCGACATAAGCAAAGGGCACGAACACCATATCCGGCGCAATCGCCCGGTCTGCACGGGCCATGATCTCAATCGAGCCGCGTTTCGTGGTGATCCGCACCATGCCGCCCGGCTCCACACCAAGTTGACGCAAAGTGCTGGGGTGCAGCGAGCAGTTTGCCTCCGGCTCAACCGCATCCAGCACCGTGGCGCGGCGCGTCATTGACCCGGTGTGCCAATGCTCCAACTGCCGCCCCGTGGTGAGCACCATCGGATACTCTGCATCAGGCAGGTCATCGGGCGGGATCACCGACGCAGGTGTGAACCGCGCCCGCCCTTCTGGCCGAGGGAAGCCATCACCGAACACAATCGCCTGACCGGGGTCTTCTGGGCTAAGCGATGGATAAGTCACCGCGTTTTCACGCTCCAGCCGTTCCCACGTGATGTTGTCGAGCGACTTCATGTTAAGCTTCATCTCGGCAAACACATCCGCCGGGCTGTCATAAGACCACCCCAGCCCCATGCGGTTGGCCAGATCGACCGTGATCGCCCAATCCTCACGCGCCTCTCCAGGCGGCGGAACCGCGGGGCGGCCCATCTGGACCTGCCGGTTGGTGTTGGTCACGGTGCCGGTTTTCTCGGCAAAGGCCGAGGACGGCAGGATCACATCGGCATAGTTGGCCGTTTCGGTGATGAAGATGTCCTGCACCACCAGATGATCAAGCTTGGCCAGCGCATCGCGGGCGTGCTCCACGTCGGGGTCCGACATGGCCGGGTTCTCGCCCAGCACATACATGCCCTTGATTTGCCCCGCATGCACCGCATCCATGATCTCGGTGACGGTGAGGCCTTTTTCATTTGAGAAATCCCCCGATTTCCAGACATCCGTAAAGGCCGATCTGACGCCATCATCCGTCACCGTTTGATAATCCGGCAAAAACATCGGAATAAGCCCGGCATCCGACGCGCCTTGCACGTTGTTCTGTCCACGCAGCGGGTGCAGCCCGGTTCCCGGCCGCCCCACATGCCCACACATCAGGGCCAGAGAGATCAGGCAGCGCGAATTGTCCGTGCCGTGAATGTGTTGGCTTACGCCCATCCCCCAAAAGATCATGCCCGATTTTGCGGTCGCAAACTCCCGCGCCACCGCGCGCAATGTCTCGGCGGGAATGCCGCACAGCTCTTGCATCTTCTCCGGCGGGAACTGCGCCAGATGCGCCTTCTCGGCCTCCCAGTTTTCGGTGTAGGCGTCGATATATTGCTGATCGTAAAGCCCCTCTTCCACGATCACATGCATGATCGCATTGAGCATGCTGACATCCGCGCCCGGCTTGAACTGCAACATATGCGTGGCGAACCGGCGCAGGCCCACGCCACGCGGGTCCATGACAATCAGCTTGCCGCCCCGCTTGGTGAACTGCTTAAAATAGGTGGCGGCGACAGGGTGGTTCTCGATCGGGTTGGCCCCGATCACGATGGCCAAGTCGGCATTCTCGATCTCGTTAAACGTGGCCGTCACGGCCCCCGATCCGACATTGTCGATCACTGCACACGGCTGTGCCATGCGTCCTCGGTGGCGGCACTGATC